>NZ_RCVK01000400.1:0-46571 GCF_003667485.1 Micromonospora sp. BL1 | reverse complement strand
CCGCCACCAGGCCGATCACCAGGGCGGAGAGTACCGACAGGAGCGCACCGGGCCAGTAGAAGTAGTCGCGGATCCAGAACGCGCCACGGTCCGCGCTGATCTGCCAGATGCCGAGCTGGGCGGTGGTCAGGCCACGGCCGGCGACCACCCCGTCGACCACCGACACCACGGCGAGCAGCCAGAGCCAGCCGGTGGTGGCGATCAGGTTCGTGGCGGCGGCCCGGGTGTGCAGCGCCCAGACGGCGAGCAGCACACCGAGCAGCAGCCCCGCACCCGCGTACGCGGCGGCGACGACCTGCGGGGCGGCGACGTCCGGCACCCGTGCCGCCCGCGCCGGAACCGCCACCAGCAGCACGGTGACGATCGCGCCGGCACCCGCGGCGAGCGCCAGGCCGAGCCGGGGCAGTGTGCCCCGCGGCTCGTCGTCGCTCCCGCGCAGGCGCTGGGCGCAGACCGCACCGACGATGACCGATGTCGCCGCGATCCAGGTCGCCCAGGCGAGGCTCGCCACCCAGGCCGCCTCGGCCCGTACCGCGCCGGCCGGCGCCCAGTTGATGATGCCCAGCCCGTACCCGAAACCGAGCTGCGCGGCGCCCGCGCCGGCGGCGACGCCGAGCGCGGCGGCTGTCGATCCTCCCCAGCCCCGTCTGACCATGCCGGGGAGCGTAACGTCCCGAGGTCGGCGCGGCGAGTCGTGACGACAGGCCGTGACCGTTCCGCAGCAACGGATACGGTCGTCGATGATCGGGGCGGGGAGCATGACGGACGAGCGGGAACCGGTAGCCGACGGCGGCGGGCCGGGGCGGGGCAGGATGCTCCTCGGCGGTGGCGTGGCCGTGATCCTGCTGGCGGTGATCGGTGCCAGCGTCGGGTGGATCCTCGCCGGTGAGCCGGAGCGCCCGGCCGCACCCGGCGACACCGCACCGGTCGGCGCCGCGTCCACATCGGCCTCCGCGACCACAGCGCCGCCGACCGCCACCGCCCGGCCGAACGGTACGCGCAGCAGCGCCCCGGCCGGGCTCACGGTGCCCGAGGTGGTGGGCGTGGACTTCGAGCAGGCCCGCCGGGACCTGCGCGAGCGCCGGCTCGGCTGGCGCCTGGTGTTCGGTACGGGCGCCGGACGCACCGTGGAGCGCACCTCACCGGCTCCCGGCACGCCGGTGAAGCGCGGCACCACTGTCACCGTGTGGGTCTCCGGGCCGGCGCCGGCCGTCACCGTGCCCGACGTGAGCACGCTGTCCTGCTCCGACGCGGCCGACGACCTGGTGGAGGCGGGGCTCTATCCCCGGTACGCCACCGGACGCCAGGGTCCGGTCACGGCGCAGGAGCCGGCGGCCGGTGGCACCGCCCGGTGGAACGACCAGGTGACGCTCACCTGCGGCGACAAGGCGTCCACGCCGCCGACTGTCTCCCCGTCGCCGACTCCCTGACGGGCGCGGCGCGCTGATCCCAGCCGGTGTCGCCGGGGACCGTTACGGTGGACGATCGAGGGCCCTGCGCCCCGTCCCGGTGGGGAAAGGACGTGCCATGAGCGACGACCGTCAGGAACCACCCGCCGGCGACGCGGACGCGACCCGGGCGCTGCCCCCGGACGCCGACGCGACCCGCGCGATGCCTCGCGACGCGGCCGGTGCAGACGCCGACCCGTCCCGAGCGTCGCCTCCCGAGCCGGACGCGGACGCCACCCGGGCGATGCCGCGGAACGCGGCCGGGGAGGACGCGGACGCCACCCGCGCCATGCCCCGGGGCGCAGCCGGCGAGGACGTGGACGCCACGCGGGCGATGCCGCGGAATGCAGCCGGGGAAGACGTGGAGGCGACCCGCGCCATGCCACGGAACGCGGGCGACGCCACCCGCCCGTTGCCCGGCGCACCGGCAGGACCGGGCGGGGCGGCAGGACCGGGCGGCCCCGCCGGGCAGGGCGGTCCGCGCCGTCCGCTCGACGCCACCGCCCCGCAGGAACCGGTGGGCGCCTGGTCCGGCCGGGCCGGGGTGCCGCCACCACGGCCGGCGGGCTATCCCGAGCCCGGGGCCGAGTGGTACGGCGACGAGCAGGCCGGGCGCCGCTGGTGGATGCCGATCCTGCTCGGCATCCTGGCACTGCTCCTGCTCGGGTTGATCGGGGTGGGGGTGTGGCTGGCGCTGCGTGCCGCCGACCGGAACTCCGATCCGGGCCCGGCGGTGCCGAGCATCTCGGCGCAGACGAGCGCCGCCCCGACGACCGCCGCGCCGACCAGTGCCGCGCCGAGTAGCTCACCGCCGAGTACGCCCCCGGCCACGACCGCACCGGTCGAGGTGCCGATGCCGCCGCTGGTGGGGCTGCCGGAGGCGGCTGCCCGGGCGGCGCTCGACCGGCTGGACCTGGACTACCGGGTGCAGCGGCGGGCGTCGGACCGCCCCGCCGGCACGGTGATCTCCACCGATCCGGAGGCCGGTTACCCGGTGGGCGAGGACGACCGGGTCACCATCGTGGTGGCCGTACCCGCGCCGCCGACGAGCGGGCCGAGCACTCCCGGATCGGCTCCGGCGACGACCACCACGCCCTGACGCGCCCCTGACTTCACCACTGGCGTCTGCGGGTGCCGACCAGACCCAGCCCGGCCAGCGAGATGGCGAGCCCGAGCAGCCCGGAGTAGAACAGCGACCGGCTGAGGTTGTCGGTCGTGTCGGTGGGCCGTTCGGCGAGCGCGCCCTCGCCGCCCCCGGCACCCGAGGCCGGTTCGTCCTCGTCCTCCGCCGGGTCGGCGTCGGCCCAGCCGCCCTCGTCGTCCGGCTCGTCGGAGTCGGCGGCATCGGAGTCGGCCGGACCGGACCCGGCGTTGTCGGACCCGGCCGCGTCGGACCCCGACCGGCCTTCCTCGCCGGCCACGGTGATCTCCGGGGCCGGTACGGGCTCGGCGAGCTGCTGGGTGGCGGAGAAGGCGGGATGACGTACCGCGAGCGCGAGGGCGGTCGCGGTGACGAGGAAGAGGAAGAGCCCGAGGGCATAGCCGATACGGGACCGGTGGTGCCGGCGCGCGGCGGGCAAGTTGACCATGACCATCCCAGGTTCAGGGTCCATGGCGCGCGGGGTGGAACATGCCGGGGTGGGCGTACCGATTCTATGGCGACGGCACGCCCTCCCGACCGGGAATCGTGAGGTCAGCCGACCCGGACCGGGGTCCGGACCGCCGGGCGGCGGGCCGTCCGCACCGTGTGCTGACGCGGAGCCGGCGCGGCCTGGAGCTGCCGCAACCCCTCCTGGTGTACGAAGATCGACCTCCGGTTGACCGCGTCCCCCGCCGCGTTCAACTCGTAGCCGTCGAGCCAGAGCCAACCGTCGTAGGTCGGCCAGTCGAGCACCCGGATCACCCGGAACATGATCGGTCGGAGGAACTGGACACTCGCCGCGCGTGTCACGTGCAGTACGTCACCGGAGCGGGGAAGCACATGGGCTCCTGGGAAGGTCGGCCGGCGGGACCGGCGAGGCTGAACGGGGGTCGGTGCGGTCCGGTGACGGGGGGTCTGCCTCGTGGACCGGCGGTCGGTGGGTCGGTGCTGGTCGGGCCGTACCCGCGGTGGCGGACCGCCACCCGACCATCACCCGGCTGCTCCCGGTTACCGCTCCCGCCGCCGCAGCCAAGCTGGCGTGCAGCGACGGGGTCTTCATTCCGGGGCAGGTCTCACGGCGCGGGACGGCTCCCCTCCGGCCGTCCCACGGATCGTGGTGTCACCACTCCCGGAGATCAAGCGAAGACGGTGAGTAACCCGTGCCATACGGACAGACTGCATCAGGGACGTGCGACATGCAAGTTGCACGTCGAGTTTTGCTGATAGGTGAGTCGGACACGCAAACACCGAAACTTGAAGCGTCAGGTATCGGAGCGGCACACTGGACGCCGGTTTCGCCCGTCGCGGCCGGTCGACGACCGGCACCACCCCTGCCGCGAACGCACACCCGCCGCCCGCCGGTCGCGCCCGCGGTGGGAGCCGAACCGGGGCGCGACCGACCGGAGGTAGCCGGGTGACTGTGAAGCGTGTTCCCGCAAGCCGATGGACGGCACCGTGAGCGCGAGGAGTGAGCCGGTCCTGCGAGCCCCGCAGTCGCGAACTGAGGTGGCACCGTGAGCGCGAGGAGTGAGCCGGTCCTGCGAGCCCCGCAGTCGCGAACTGAGGAGACTCCGTGAGCGAACGGCGCAGCCCCACCATCCGGCGACGCCGGCTGGGGGCGGAACTCCGCCGGCAGCGGGAGGCGGCGGGCATCACCATCGAAGTCGTCGCCGAGCAGTTGGAGTGCTCGGCGTCCAAGATCTCCCGGATCGAGACCGGCCACACCACGGCGACCCCGCGCGACGTACGCGACATGCTCCGCATCTACGGGGTGGTCGGCGCGGAGAGCGACGAGCTGGTGCAGATCGCCCGGGAGGCCCGGCAGAAGGGCTGGTGGCATCCGTACAGCACGGTGCTCGTCGGCGCGTACGTCGGCCTGGAGGCCGCGGCCAGCTCCATCCGCACGTACGAGCAGCAGGTGGTGCCGGGTCTGCTGGAGACGGAGGAGTACGCCGGTGCGATGATCCGGGCGGCCCGGCCGGACTTCACCGACGAACAGGTCGACACTCGGGTGCGTGTCCGTCTGGGCCGTCAGTCGTTGTTGACGCAGGACGATCCGGTCGATCTGTGGGTGGTGCTCGATGAGGCGGTGCTGAGCCGGCCGGTTGGCGGCGACGTGGTGATGCGTGGCCAGCTCAAGCGGTTGGTGGAGGTGGCCGAACTGCCGAACGTGACAGTGCAGGTCCTGCCCTTCGAGGTGGGAGCGCACGCCGGCATGGACGGGACCTTCACGATCCTCAGCTTCCCCGAGCCGAGTGATCCCGATGTCGTGTACGCGGAGAACGCCACGGGTGGGCTCTTCCTGGAGAAGAGTGACGAACTGCAGAAGTACAGCTTCATCTTCGATCACATTCGAGCAGCAGCCATGCGCCCGGAGGAGTCCATCGCACACATCGCGAAACTGGCAGAGGAGCCACTGTGGAAATGGCGACCAAGGAGTTCCCCGTGGACCTGACGCAGGCGACGTGGTTCAAGAGCTCGAAGAGCGGGCCGAACTGCGACAACTGCGTCGAGGTCGCGTACGTGACCGGGGCGGTCGGAGTGCGGGACTCGAAGGACAAGACCGGCCCGGCTCTGGTCTTCGCTCCGGGCGACTGGCACGCCTTCGTCGCCCGCGCCCGGAACGGCGTGTTCGGCCGGAGCTGACCGGCACCGAGATGTGGTCCCGCCCGGCAGCGCCGCCGGGCGGGACCATTCGCGTCCGGGTGCCCGCGCGGCGCCGGGCACCCGTCGCCAGTTCCGATCCGCCTCGTTGAACCGCACGGATCGGCAACCGAACAAGGCAGGCGAGACGGATGACGACGATCGGTTCAGAGAACCTCACCAGCGGCCCGGGCAAGCCCGAGCGTTTCGGTGGCAAGTACCGGGGTGCCCGCCGGGACACCGTCCTCACCGAGGTGGTCTCCGGTGACGGCGAGGACACCCGCGAGGGTGGCGTCCCCGAGCAGGCCGCGGCACCGTTGTCGCTGCCGTCGCTGGACCCCAACCCGCTGACCGAGCCGTCCTTCCCGCCGAGCGGCTGGCCGGTCGAGCAGCAGGAGTCCCTGGTGGACCACCCGCTGCTGCGTGGCCTGCTGATGGAGCTGCCGCCGAAGGGCAGCGTGCCTCCGCCCGGCTGGCTGGACCGCTGGTTCGAGGCGACCCGCGCGATCCTGGAACTGCTATACGTGCAGGGCGCGAGCCGGTCGCGCTGACACCGCCTCGGCGGCCGGCATCGCCCGCTCGACGAGCCGGTTGTGCCGAAGCGCGTGGCGCACGCCGATCGCGCACACGCCGAGCACCCCGACGGTGATCACCGGTCCGGCGACGCCCGGCGCGGCGAACAGATCGACGCCGACCGCCGGCAGCACCGCCACCAGCACCGCGATCGCCGTCGCCTGGAGCGGCAGCGCGATCAGCGGGTGCGCCGCCGCCGCGCGCAACCCGTGCGGGGCGGGCGTTCCCGGCGCCGCCGCGAACGCGCCCGCGCCGGACCGCAGCCGCCGGACCCGCCGTACCGTGCAGACCGCCACCACCGCCGCCGGCACCGCCGCGACGCCGAGTGCGGCGGCGGCCCGGTCCACTGTGGTGTCGCCGGCGCTCTGCAGGCCCGCGGCGAGGACCGCCGCGGTGAGCGCGAGGCCGGTCAGGACCAGGGCGGACAACCATCCGGTACGCCGGCGCAGCGCCCGGGCGCGGTCGATGCCGGGCAGGGCCTCCGCGACCAGTCCGGCGGCGAGCCAGACGGCGGCGACGGGAAGCAGCAGGGCGAGACGGTCATCCATGCCCCCTAGCCTTGCCCGTTCCGGCGTCCGCCGAATCCGGGACGGCACCCCGGTTCGTCCCGTACCCCTGCCCGTAGGGGTGGGGGTCAGACGTCGAACGTGGCGGGACGCCCGGTGGCCGGCGCGGGCGGTGTGGCCTTCCACAGGCCGGTCTTCTGGGCCGCGAGCCGGGCCAGGTAGGCCGGGTTGAGGATGACGTACCGGCGCCACAGGCGCTTGGGCTCCAGGCCGAGCCGCCAGAACCACTCCAGCCCGGCGCGCTGCATCCACGGTGGCGGGTTGCGCAGCAGGCCGGCGTGGTAGTCGAAGGCCGCGCCGACGGCCATCAGCGGCATGTCCAGCAGCGGGCGCATGGCGTACGCGAAGACCTCCTGGCGCGGGCAGCCCAGCCCGACCAGGACGAGGCGGGCACCGCTGGCCCGGATCCGGTCGGCGATCTCGGCGTCCTCGCCCGGCGCGACGGCACGGAACTTGGACGGCTCGACTCCGGCGATCTTCAGCGCGGGGAACTTGCGCTCCAGCGCCGGGACGAGCCGGGACAGCGTCTCCTCGGTGGAGCCGTAGAGGTAGACGGGCAGCCCTTCCTCGGCGAACCGGGCGAGCACCCGTAGGGTCAGCTCCGGCCCGTAGACACGGTCGGTGAGCCCGGCGCCGTGCAGCAGGTTGAGCGCCCAGCGCACCGGCTGCCCGTCCGGGGTGACCACGTCGAACGAGTTGAGCCGGGCGTTGTGCGCCGGGTCGAGCACGCCGGTCATCACGCCGTGCACGGCGAGCGCGGTGAGCGCCAGCGGGCGGCGCTCGTGCGCGGCCGCCACCACGGCCTCGGTGGCCCGGGCGTAGTCGGTGGCGTCGACCCCGACGCCGAGCACGTTGCGCTTGGTCCCGGTGGTCATGCCTTCGGCACCCACTTGTCGACGTTGGCCTCGTAGATCTCGCGCAGGATCATCGGCACGTCGTACGTGATCTTCCAGGAGGGGTAGTGCTCCTCGAACCGGGCCATGCTGCTGACGTACCACTGGTGGTCGCCGGTGCGGGCCTGCTCGACGTAGTTGATCCGGGCCTCGCGGCCGGTGATCTCCTGGGCGATCCGGAACGCCTCGATGTGCGAGGTGTTCGAGTGCCGGCCGCCGCCGAGGTTGTAGACCTGGGCGGAGCGCGGCTCGCGGAAGAACGCCTCGAACGCGGTCAGCACGTCGTGCGAGTGGATCGCGTCCCGGACCATCTTCCCCTTGTAGCCGAAGAGGTTGTACGTCCGGCCCTCCATCACGCACCGCATCAGGTACGCCAGGAAACCGTGCAGCTCGGCGGCGGAGTGCGCCGGCCCGGTGAGCGTCCCGCCCCGGAAGCAGGCGGTCCTCATGTCGAAGTAGCGGCCGTACTCCTGGACCATCACGTCGGAGGCGACCTTCGAGGCGCCGAAGATCGAGTGCAGCGACTCGTCGATCGACATGTCCTCGGTGATGCCGTCGTACCAGCGGTGGTCCTCGGGCAGCTCGTAGCGGGTCTCCAGCTCGATCAGCGGGAGCGAGTTGGGCCGGTCGCCGTACACCTTGTTGGTGGAACAGTGGATGAACGGCGCGTCGATCGCGTGCCGGCGGGTGTTCTCCAGCACGTTCAGCGTGCCGCCGGCGTTCACGTCGAAGTCGGTGAACGGCTCCTTGGCGGCCCAGTCGTGGCTCGGCTGGGCGGCGCTGTGGATCACCACGGCGATGTCCTTGCCGTACCGCTTGAAGACCTGCTCCAGCCCGTCGCGGTCGCGGATGTCGACGGCGTGGTGGGTGTACGCGGAGCCGAGGTCGGCGGCGAGCCGGTCCAGGCTCCAGGCTGTGGAGCCGTCCTCGCCGAAGAAGTACCGCCGCATGTCGTTGTCGATGCCGACCACGTCGAGACCCAGTCCGGCGAAGTGCCGGGCCGCCTCGGAGCCGATCAGACCGCCGGAACCGGTCACCAACGCGACAGTCACACGCCACTCCTGGTCCGTGGGAGGCAGGGAAACCATCGGAGCATAGCGTGACGTCCGGAACGCCCCGATACGAAGCAAGGGCCCCGCGATGTGCGGAGCCCTTGCTCTGGTGGGGATGGGGGGAGTTGAACCCCCACGTCCTTTCGGACACACGGACCTGAACCGTGCGCGTCTGCCATTCCGCCACATCCCCGTGGCACGACCCGGAACACCATATCGCATCCCGCGCCCGCCATCTGCGGCGGGTGCCGGGACATATTACGCTGTCCACTGGCCACGCCACGAACGATCACCGCTCGTGGCGGGCGAAACTTTAGCACGTCCGCGGGCCTGGTCACGAACAGGCCGACGGCAGCCGGCCGAGCGGCGTGTGAGCTGCGGAGGCGGTGTCCGGATACCATCATTGCCTCGGGACCCGAGGAGGAGCCGGTGAGCGTGCTGCAACGCTTCGAGAAGCGTCTGGAAGGCCTGGTCGAGGGGGCCTTCGCCAAGGTCTTCAAAGGGGTGGTCCACCCCGTGGAGATCCTCAACGCCATGCAGCGGGAGGCCGAGGCGCACAAGGCGATCCTGGCCGGTGGGCGCACCCTTGTGCCCAACCGCTACGTGATCGATCTCTCGCCCTACGACCACAGTCGGCTGGCGCCGTACGCTGCGGCGCTGGCCCAGGAGCTGGCCCAGTCGCAGGCCGAGTTCATCGGCGAGCAGGCGTGGACGGTCTACGGCGACGTGATCGTCGAGGTCGAACGCGGTGAGGGCCTGGACACCGGCATGTTCCGGGTCACCGCCGAGGTCTACACCGGTGGGGACGTCGCCCCGGTCTCCGCGCCCGGCGGCTACGACGCCGGCCCGGCCTACCCGGCGTACGACCAGGGTGGCGGCTACGGCCCTCCGCCCGGTCACGGCGGCGGCCGCAACGTCCGCCTGGTCTCCGGCGACGGCCGCACCTACCCGCTCCAGATGGGCTCGACCGTGATCGGCCGCGGCGACCAGGCCAACCTGCGCCTGCCCGACGTCGGCATCTCCCGGCGCCACGCCCGGCTGGACTTCGACGGCGGCCAGGTGGTGCTGACCGACCTGGGCTCCACCAACGGCACGATGGTCAACGGCCAGCGGGTCTCGGCGGTAGCCCTCAACCCCGGCGACATGATCCAGCTCGGCACCACGACGCTGACCTTCCGCGTGGACGGCTGATCCGCGTTGCCGGAACTCGTCATCACCGTCGCCCGGTTCGGGTTCCTGATCCTGCTGTGGATCTTCGTGTTCACGGTGGTCGGCGTGATCCGCCGGGATCTCTTCGCCGGCGCCCGGTCGGGCCGGCTCGTGGCCGCGCCGCGGGGGATCGGCGCGTCGACCGGGCAGCCGGGGAAGCCGGCGAAGGCCAAGCGCGGCCGGGCCGCCCACCAGCTGGTGGTCACCGCCGGTCAGCTCGCCGGCACCCGGATCACGCTCGGGGAGGCCCAGATCACCATCGGCCGCGCGGAGGACTCGACCCTGGTGATCACCGACGACTACGCCTCGGCGCGACACGCCCGGCTGGTGCCCCGCGACGGGCAGTGGTACGTCGAGGACCTCGGATCGACTAACGGCACCTATCTCGATCGCGCTAAGGTCACCGGACCAACCCCCGTCCCCCTCGGCGTGCCGATCCGGATCGGCCGCACTTCCCTCGAATTACGGCCATGACTCTGACCCTGCGCTACGCGGCCCACAGCGACCGCGGTCTGATCCGAGACGGCAACCAGGATTCCGTCTACGCCGGACCGCGGCTGCTCGCCGTGGCCGACGGCATGGGCGGCATGGCCGCCGGTGACGTCGCCAGCAACATCGTCATCGGTGCCATGGCGCCACTCGACGAGGACGTCCCCGGTGACGCCCTGGTCGACGCGCTCCGCTCCGCCGTGGGCACCGCCAACCAGCAGCTCCGCGACACCGTGGACGCCAACCCGCAGCTGGAGGGGATGGGCACGACGCTCACCGCGACCCTCTTCTCCGGCAGCAAGCTCGGCATGGTCCACATCGGTGACTCGCGGGCCTATCTCCTGCGCAACGGCGAGTTCGCGCAGATCACCAAGGACGACACGTACGTCCAGATGCTCGTCGACGAGGGCCGGATCAGCGCGGAGGAGGCGAGCAGCCACCCCCAGCGCTCGCTGCTCACCCGGGCGCTCGACGGCCGCGACATCGACCCGGAGTACAGCGTCCGCCAGGTGCTGCCCGGCGACCGCTACCTGATCTGCTCCGACGGGCTCTCCGGCGTGGTCAGCGCGGAGACCATCGCGGACACCATGCGGGAGTACCCCGACCCGCAGCGGTGCGTGGAACGCCTGGTGCAGCTCGCGCTGCGCGGCGGCGGCCCGGACAACATCACCGTGATCATCGCCGACGCCACCGACCAGGACATCGTCGAGGCGTCCCCGATCGTCGGCGGCGCCGCCGCCCGCGACCGGGGCATGGCGACCTCGGCCGACGACTCCACCCCGGCGGCCCGCGCCTCGGCGCTGTCCGCCCCCCGGCCGCCCGCGCCCGAGGAGCCGGTGGACAACCGCGACGACGAGCCCGAGCGGCGTCGTCGCCGGCCGCTGCGTACCGCCGCCATGGTGCTGGCGCTCGCGGTGATCGTCGGCGGTGGCGCGTTCGGCGGATGGACGTACACCCAGCGGCAGTACTACGTCGGCGCCACCGACGACGGCCAGCTCGCGGTCTTCCGTGGGGTGCCCGGCCAGGTCGCCGGGCTGGACCTGTCGAACGTGCACGAGCGCAGCGAGGCCCGGCTCGACGACCTCACCCTGGCCGCCCAGGAACGGGTGAAGCAGGGCATCCAGGCCCGCAACGAGCCGGACGCGGAGCGCCGGCTGGCGGAGCTGACGAGCGAGGACCCGGCGAACCCGAACCTCAAGCCGCTCTGCCCGCCCGACCCGTCGCCCGGTGTGACCAGCCCGACCCCGGTGACGACGACGGGCGCGCTGAACCCGCAGGCCAGCGGCAGCCCCACACCGTCCGCGCCGCCTGCCGGCTCACCGACCTCCGGCGCGCCGTCGCCGACGTCGACCATCACGCCCGACGCCGTACCCTCCGACACCGTTCCGCCGGCCGACCCGGCGGGTTGCCGGTCGCCGGAGTGAGTGCCGGCTCGATCCCGAGGACGTATCCGTGACCGCAGCCGCCGTACCGGCCGCCTCGCCCGCTTCGACGGGCGAGCAGTCCGGCGTACGCCTGGCCCGGTCCCGGCGTAACGCCGAGCTGTCCCTGCTCCTGCTCGCCATGGTGCTCGTGGCGGCGTACGCGGCGATGGTCGAGGCGAAGGCGCTGGACACGATCACGCCCGACTTCTGGATCCCGGCCGCCGCACTGGGGCTGGTCTTCCTCGGCCTGCACCTGGTGATCCGCTGGCTGGCGCCGTACGCCGATCCGGCGCTGCTGCCCGCGGTGGCGCTGCTCAACGGCATCGGGGTCGGCTTCCTGCGGCGGTACGACCTGGCCAAGGCCACGCCCGCCGAGCGGGAGGACCTGGCCGTCTTCGCCGGCACCGGCGGCCGGCAGCTCGCCTGGACGCTCGCCGCGGTGGTGCTCGCCGCCGCTCTGCTGGCGATCCTGCGCGACCACCGCTCGCTGTCCCGGTACGCGTACACCCTGGGCCTGGCCGGCATCGTGCTGGTGATGATCCCGGCGTTGCTGCCGTCGCGGTTCTCCGAGATCAACGGCGCCAAGCTCTGGATCATCGTGCCCGGCCTGGGGCAGATCCAGCCGGGTGAGTTCGCCAAGCTGACCCTGCTGACGTTCTTCGCCTACTACCTGGTGCGCAAGCGCGAGGTGCTCTCGCTCGCGAGCCGGCGGGTGCTGGGCATCGACTTCCCGCGGGGGCGCGACCTCGGCCCGGTGCTCGTGGTGTGGCTGGTCAGCCTCCTGGTCCTGATCTTCGAGAAGGACCTGGGCACGTCGCTGCTCTACTTCGGCATGTTCGTGGTGACGCTCTACATCGCCACCGAGCGGGTGAGCTGGCTGCTCATCGGTCTGATCCTGTTCTTCGGCGGCGCCTACCTGGCGTACGTGCTGGGCAGCACCGTGGGCGGCCCGTTCGCGAACTTCTACGACCGGGCGCAGATCTGGCTGGACCCGTTCGCCGAGCCGTACGACAGGGGTTACCAGCTGGTGCAGGGGCTGCTCACGCTCGGCACCGGCGGCCTGTTCGGGGCCGGGCCGGGCGGCGGCCAGCCGGCACTGCTGCCCGAGGTGCAGACCGACTTCATCTTCGCCGGCATCGGTGAGGAGATCGGCCTGTTCGGTCTCTCCGCGCTGCTCGTGATCTACCTGCTGATCGTGGAGCGGGGCCTGCGGGCCGCGCTGGCGGTGCGGGACTCGTTCGGCAAGCTGCTCGCCGGTGGTCTGGCGTTCACGCTCGGCCTGCAGGTCTTCGTCATCGTCGGCGGCATCAGCAAGCTCATCCCGCTGACCGGTCAGACCACCCCGTTCCTGTCCGCCGGTGGCTCGTCGCTGATGGCGAACTGGCTGCTGATCGCGGTGCTGCTGCGGGTCTCCGACGGCGCCCGCCGCCCGGTGACCGGCGGCCGTGGTCCGGCCGCCCGGCCCGCAGGCGGTCCGCCCGAGCAGTTGCACGGCGCCCAGACGGAGGTGATCCGGCCGTGAACGCCCCCCTGCGCCGCGTCGGCGTTGTCGTGATCGTCCTGTTCGGGCTGCTGTTCGCGAACCTGAACTGGATCCAGGCCTACAAGGCCGACGAGTACCGCAACAGCGACTACAACGGCCGGGTTCAGGTCGCCGAGTACGACCGCAAGCGCGGCAACATCGAGGTCGGCGGCACCGCGTACGCGGTCAGCAAGGAGACCGGCGGTGAGCTGAAGTACCAGCGCACCTACCCGGGCGGGGCGATGTACGCGCACGTGCTCGGCTGGAAGCCGGTCAACGGCGGCGCGAGCGGCATCGAGCGGGTGGAGAACGACTTCCTGGCCGGCACCAGCGACGCGCTCATCGCCAGCCGGATCAAGGACATGTTCACCGGTGACGAGACCGGCGGCGGCAACGTGCTGCTGACGCTCTCCAAGGGTGCCCAGCAGACGGCGTACAAGCAGCTCAACGACAACCAGGTCGGCGCGACCAAGGGCGCGGCCATCGCGATCGACCCGCGTACCGGCGCGGTGCAGGCGCTGGTCTCCATGCCGAGCTTCGACCCGAACCCGCTGGCGAGTCACAACAGCACCGAGGCGGACCGGGCGTACAACGCGCTGGAGAAGGACAAGGACCGGCCGCTGGCGAACCGGGCGCTGTCCGAGACGCTGCCGCCGGGCTCCACCTTCAAGATCATCATGGCCGCGGCGGCGCTGGAGAACGGCGTCGGGCAGCAGACCCGCATCCCGGCCGGTTCCAGCTACACCGCGCCCGGCGCCGGTCAGCCGATCCGCAACGCCGCGCCGTCGATCTGCCCCGAGTCGCAGGTGACGCTGCGCGAGGCGGTGACCGAGTCCTGCAACACCGGCTTCGCCCAGCTCGGCGTACGCCTCGGCTCCGACAAGGTCAAGGAGAAGGCGAAGCAGTTCGGCTTCGAGCAGGAGGACCTCACCGTCGGCCAGCTCGGTGAGGGCGGCCTGCCGGTGGCCGCCAGCCGCACCGGCGACATGCAGAACCCGGACGGCAGCACCGACCAGGCCGCGCTGGCGCAGTCGTCGATCGGCCAGAACAACGTGCGGATGACCCCGTTGCAGGGCGCGATGATCGCCGCCGCGGTGGCCAACAAGGACGGCAAGCAGATGCGTCCCTACCTCGTCAAGCAGCTGCTCGGGCCGGACCGCACCACCGTCTACGACGCCGCCCAGCCGCGCGAGCTGCGCCGCCCGATCAGCGGCCAGGTCGCCGCCGACCTGCGCGACATGATGCAGAACGTGGTGAAGGAGGGCACCGGCCGCCGGGCTGCCATCGACGGCTTCGTGGTCGGCGGCAAGACCGGCACCGCCCAGTCCGGCCCGAACACCCCGGACCACGGCTGGTTCATCGGCTTCGCGCTGGACAAGGACGGCACGCCGCTCTCCGCGGTCTGCGTCGAGCTGGAGCAGGCGGGCAGCGGCGGCAGCGCCGAGGCAGCCCGCATCGCCGGCCGGATCATGGCGGCGGCGATCGCCGACTCCGGGAGGCGCTGACGTGCTCGGTCCGGGAGTCAAGCTCGGCAACCGCTACCGCCTCGACGAGCGGATCGCCAGCGGTGGCATGGGCGACGTGTGGCGCGGCACCGACCAGGTGCTGGGCCGTACCGTCGCGGTCAAGAGCCTGCTCCCGGCGCTGCTGGACGAACCGGGCTTCGCCGAGCGGTTCCGCGGCGAGGCCCGGACCATGGCCACCATCAACCACCCCGGCGTGGTCGACGTCTACGACTTCGGCAGCGACCAGCACATCGCGTTCCTGGTGATGGAGTACGTCGAGGGCGATGCGCTCTCCGCCACGCTCAGCCGCGTCGGCCGGCTGACCCCGGCCCGCACGATGGCGCTGCTGGCGCAGGCCGCCGACGCGTTGCACGCGGCGCACGAGAAGGGCATCGTGCACCGCGACGTGAAGCCCGGCAACCTGCTGGTCCGGCCGAACGGCACGCTCGTGCTCACCGACTTCGGCATCGCCCGCTCGGACCTGGTCGGCCAGCTCACCGCCGCCGGCTCGGTGCTCGGTACCGCCTCGTACATCTCGCCGGAGCAGGCCACCGGCGCTGTCGCCACCCCCGCCTCGGACGTCTACGCGCTGGGCGTGGTCGCGTACCAGTGCCTGGCCGGCCGCCGCCCGTTCGAGGGGGACAACCCCCTCGAAATCGCTATGAAGCACGTGCGGGACGCTCCGCGGGCGCTTCCGCCCGACATCCCACCACAGGTTCGCGCGATCGTGGAGCGGGCCATGGCGAAGGACCCGGCCGCGCGCTGGCCGAGCGCCGCCGCGCTGGCGAGCATCGCCCGGCAGGCCAAGCTCGCGCTCTCCCAGGCGGCACGCGCCGGGCACCCGATCTCCGGCGTACCCGCCTCGCCGGCCGCGCCCGTCGCGCCGCCGGTCACGCCCCTGTCGCCACCGGCCGGCCCGCCGGACGGTGCGCTGCCGTCGTGGGCCGCCGCACCCGTGTCGGCACCGCCGCCGCCCGTGGTGCCGGCCCCGGCGCTGCCGACCTGGCCGCCGCCGGCCACGCCCGGCCGCGACGCCGACACGACCCGTCCGGTACGCCCGCAGCCCGCCGATCCGGATCTCGCCACCGCCGCGTACGGCGGGACCGACGGGCCGGGTTTCGCCACCGTGTCGTTCCCGCAGGGCAACCCGCTGGAGAACTCCGGATCGCTGACCGGGCACATCCTGGCCCAGGGCTGGTCCGAGGAGAGCCCGGCGGCCCGGGGCGGCAACACCAAGGTGGTCATCGTGCTGGCGGTCGCGCTGATCATGCTCATCGCGATCAGCCTGCTCGTGGTCTTCCTGGCCAACGACGCGCTGAGCGGCCTGACCGGGACCATGCTCATCGAGTGACAGGGGTGAGCCCGCCCACTACGGTCTCGCGTTGCCGTGGCGGAGTCGTCGATGCGCCGTACACTTGTCTCTGATCATTGACCCGGCGCGCCCGACTGCGCGCGCCCATGGGCGATCTTGCGGGCGATTCGGCGGCGTGACAGGCCGCGGCGGGCCATCGCGAAGATGCGCCCCGCTCGAGAGGTATTTCTTGACCACGTTCGCTGAATCCAGCACGTCCCCGTCCATCGACCCGACGCCCGAGACCGTCGACTTCGCCTCGCTCGGCCTGCCCCGGCAGCTCGTCGAGACGCTCGCCCGGCAGGGCATCACCACCCCGTTCGAGATCCAGCGGGCCACGCTGCCCGACTCGCTGGCGGGCCGCGACGTCCTCGGCCGGGGCCAGACCGGCTCGGGCAAGACGCTCGCCTTCGGCCTGCCGGTCATCGCCCGGGTCGCCGACCGCAACCGGGCCCGGCCGCTGCACCCGCGCGCCCTGGTCCTGGTCCCCACCCGTGAACTTGCCATGCAGGTCAACGACGCCCTCGTGCCGCTCGGCAAGTCGGTGGGCGTGTTCCTGAAGACCGCCGTCGGCGGTGTGCCGTACGACCGGCAGATCGACGCGCTGCGCCGCGGCGTGGAGATCATCGTGGCCACCCCGGGACGGCTCGGCGACCTGATCGAGCGCGGCGTGTGCCGTCTCGACGACGTCGAGATCACCGTGCTGGACGAGGCCGACCAGATGGCCGACATGGGCTTCCTGCCCGAGGTCACCCGGCTGCTGGCGAAGACCCCGGCGGACGCGCAGCGGCTGCTGTTCTCGGCCACTCTGGACAACGACGTCGACACGCTCGTCAAGCGGTTCATGACCGACCCGGTCACCCACTCGACCGCACCGGCCACCGCCGCCGTGTCCACCATGGATCACCACCTGCTGCTGATCCCGCCGCACGACAAGTTCGCGGTCGCGGCGTCCATCGCCGCCCGTGAGGGCCGCACCATGCTGTTCGCCCGTACGCAGCTCGGCGTGGACCGGCTCGTCGAGCAGCTCGCGGCCGTCGGTGTGCGGGCCGGCGGGCTGCACGGCGGCAAGACCCAGCGCATGCGCACCAAGACGCTCGCCGAGTTCCGTGAGGGCCGGACGCCCGTGCTGGTCGCGACCGACGTGGCGGCCCGGGGCATCCACGTCGACGGCGTCTCGCTGGTGCTGCACGTGGACCCGCCGAAGGACCCCAAGGACTACCTGCACCGGGCCGGCCGTACGGCCCGGGCCGGCGAGTCGGGCGCGGTGGCGACGCTGGTGCTGCCGAAGCAGCGCCGCACCACGCTGGCCATGATGGAGAAGGCGGGCGTCGAGCCGGCCGAGACCCGGGTCCGGGCGGGCGACGAGGCGCTGGCCGAGTTGACCGGCGCGCGCGAGCCCAGCGGCGTACCGGTCCGGGAAGAGCCGGAGCCGCGGCGCGGCGGCGGCTCGCGCCGCTTCGGCGACCGGGACGGCCGGGGCTTCGACCGTGGCGGCCGGGGCTTCTCCGACCGTGGCGAGCGCCGGTTCGGCGACCGCGACGGCCGGGGCGAGCGCCGCTTCGGCGACCGGCCCGCGGGCGAGCGGTCGAGTGACCGGTTCGCGGACCGGGGCGGTGACCGCCGGTTCGGCGACCGGCCGGCCGGCGAGCGCTACTCGGGCGAGCGGTCCGGCGGCGGTGAGCGCCGCTTCGGGCGGCCGGAGCGTCGCGACGAGCGCAGCTTCGGCGACCGGCGGTTCGACGGCCGGAGCGTCGGCGAGCAGCGGTCCGACGACCGCGGCCCGCGCGACGACGACCGGCGCTTCGGCGAGCGGTCCGAGCGGCCGTACGGGGACCGGCAGCGGCCGGCGGCCGGACGCGGGTACGACCGCGACGAGCGGCGGTACGACGACCGGCCGAGCGGCTCGCGCGGCTTCGGCGACCGGCGCCAGGACGACCGCCCGCACGCCGAGCGGCGTTTCGGTGACCGGGGCGACGCGCGTCCGGCCGAGCGCCGGGCCGGCGGTTTCCGGGCCGAGGGGCGGGGGCGGGACGACAGGCGCGGCTTCGGCGGGCGCCCGCCGGCACGTACCCACTGATCTGAGCGCACCCACTGCCGCCGCCGAGCATCCGCTCGGCGGCGGCGGTGCGTCCGGGGTGATGTCGGCTCCCGTTCCAGCTGCGCGGTGTGAGGACGGGATATCGCCGGGTCGGCTCATTCCACAGCGACAGGCGATGACGAGGCCGCCAGTCGGGCGGTGGCGTCGGGGTGGCCTTGTCGATGGTCTGCCGGAGGCTGCGCCGAGCGGACCGGCCCCACGACCAGGCGACCCAGCAGCCGAACGCCTGGGCGATGACGGCGGCCAGGAGCAGCCCGGTGCCGATCGGGTCAGACATTGCGCACCGACCGCAGCCAGCCCAGGAACCGGATGTGCATTTCGGCGGGGTCCGGCGGCTCGGAGTAGAGCCTGGTCAGGTCATCGGTTGCCTGCCGCATCAGGGCGGCCAGATCGACGGCGAGGTGGCGTCGGTCGTGCTCGTAGTCAGCGACCAACTCGGCCTTGGCGTTCTCGCACGGCCAGTTGAGCAGGTCTGCCGTACAGACCCAGAGGGGTTTCAGCGGAGCGTGGCGCTGGGTCACTCGGGGCCTCCTGGCAAGGTTCGGCGTCCAGGTGGCACCCCCGTCCGCCGCGAAACTCGCCACCGGGCGGGGGGCCTGATCCATCAGATCGCTCAGTTGCCCCCCTGTCAACGTTGACGGGCCTACGTAGGTGGGTTTATTTGTTCGCGTAACGGTGGTCGGGTCGGACCGCTCCTACCTTCGAAGTCGTGACCAAGGAGACGGGACCGGGCGAACTTGTCGCGGCCGGTGAGATCTTGAAGATGCTCGGCGTGGGCAGATCGAGATTCCGCGAGATCCGGCGGCACCCCGCATTCCCCGCGCCGTATCAAGAGCTGTCGGTCGGCGCGGTCTGGTTGAAGCGGGACGTCGAGCGGTACATCCGGGAGCACCGGCCGCCCCGGCCGGCGGACGACGACGAGTAGCCCGACGAGGTATGACCCGTACGTCTCCTGACTCCCGGCGGCGGCGTTCGCGCATCCGCTGCCGCCGACGGCCGGGTCGCGTAACGTCCGGACCATGCCGAAGTCGCTCTTCTGGGCCCGGACCGACACCGCCGGCTCCGAGCACGTCGTGCTCGACGACGGTCAGGGGCTGACCGCGCAGGGTGTGGCGCTCGCCGTGGATCCGATCCCGTACACGTGCCGGTACCGCCTGACCGTCGGCCCGGACTGGTCGACGAACCGGCTGGAGGTCGAGTCCGAGGGTGCCGGCTGGTCGCGGAGCGTACGCCTGGAGCGGGGCCGGGACGGGTGGCGCGTGCGTACCGGCGAGGAGGGTGACCTGGACGCGGCGCTGAGCGTGGTGGGCCACCCACCGGCGGGCCTGCCGGGCACCGACGACCCGAGCCGGCTCGCCGAGGCGCTCGACGTGGATCTGGGCGGTTCCCCGCTGACGAACACGCTGCCGATCCGCCGGATCGGGCTGGGCCGGCTGCCCGCCGACCTGGCCACCGCCGTGACGGTGGCCTGGGTGCTGCTGCCCGGCCTGGCCGTGGTGCCCGCCGAGCAGGTCTACACCTCGCTGGGCCCGGGCCGGGTCCGGTATTCCAGTGACACGTTCGCCGCCGACCTGGAGGTCGACCCGGACGGTTTCGTGGTGCGCTACCCGGGGCTGGCCGAGCGGGTCGACCCGCTCTGACCGTCCGGGGTCCGGTTCAGGCCGCCGGCCAGGTGCCGTCGGTCAGGAACCGGTCGATGGTGGCGAGGTGCGGCGCGAGGTCGAGGCCCTGCGCGGCCACCCACTCGTCGGAGTAGTAGGTGTCGCCGTACCTGTCGCCCGGGTCGCAGATCAGCGTGACCACCGAGCCGGTACGCCCGGCCGCGCGCATCTGCGCGATCAGCCCGAACGCGCCCCACAGGTTGGTGCCGGTGGAGCCGCCCACGAGGCGGCCGAGCACCGCCGAGCCGGCCCGCATCGCGGCGAGCGACGCGGCGTCCGGCACCTGCACCATCCGGTCCACCACGCTGGGCAGGAAGGACGCCTCGACGGTGGGCCGCCCGATGCCCTCGATCCGGGAGCCGCGGTCGGTGCGCACCGACCAGTCGCCGGCCTGCCAGGCGGGGTAGAAGGCGGAGTTCTCCGGGTCCACCACGCAGAGCTTGGTGGGCAGCCGCCGGTACCGGGCGTACCGGCCGATGGTGGCGCTGGTGCCGCCGGTGCCGGCGCCGACCACGATCCAGGCGGGCACCGGGTGCCGTTCCAGCGCGAGCTGGGCGTAGATCGACTCGGCGATGTTGTTGTTGCCCCGCCAGTCGGTGGCCCGCTCGGCGTAGGTGAACTGGTCCATGAACCGGCCGCCGCTGTCCTCGGCGAGCCAGCGCGCCTCCACCACGACCTTGGACGGGTCGTCCACCAGGTGGCAGCGCCCGCCCTGGAACTCGATCTGGGCGATCTTCTCCGGCGACGTGGAGGCGGGCATGACCGCGATGAACGGCAGCCCGAGCATCCGGGCGAAGTACGCCTCGGAGACGGCCGTCGAGCCGGACGACGCCTCGACGATCGTGGTGTCCGGGCCGATCCAGCCGTTGCAGAGCCCGTAGAGGAACAGCGAGCGGGCCAGCCGGTGCTTCAGCGAGCCGGTGGGGTGCACCGACTCGTCCTTGAGGTAGAGGTCGATCCCCCACTCGCGGGGCAGCGGGAACGGCAGCAGGTGGGTGTCGGCGGAGCGGTTGGCGTCCGCCTCGACAGTGGCGATCGCCTCGGTCACCCAGCGCCGGCTGGCCTCGTCGCACCGGTCGAAGTGAGTCACGTCGGCAACGTTACAAGCGAGGTGGGCTCGGGTTTTCCCGGACCCGGCGGGCCTGCCGCCGCTGACCGGCCCGTCCGGTGGCCCGGATCACCGGCGTGAGGGCCAGGGCGAGCCGGGGGAAGGCGTCCAGGAGCCGCACCTGGGCGCCGCGCCAGCGCGGCAGGCTGACCACCGGCCGGGGCCGGCGGGCCAGCCGGACGGCCCGCGCGGCCACCCGCTCCGGCGTGAGCAGCGCGCCGGTGAAGGACGCCAGCGCTCCCGGGTCGTCCAGCTTGTCGTGCAGCATCGGCGTCCAGATCCCGTCCGGGCACAGGCACGACACGTGTACGCCCCGGACGCCGGCCATCCGCAGGTCGCTCAGGGTGCCGAGGCTGAACGCGAGCAGGGCGTGCTTGCTGGCCGCGTACACCGTCTCGCCGGGCGCGGCGATCAGCCCGGCCAGCGAGACGACGTTGAGCACGTGGCCGCGGCCCTGTTCGCGCATCACCGCGACGGCGGCGAGCGTGCCGTTCATCGCGCCGAGCGCGTTCACCTCGACCACCGCGCGGCGGGTCGGGGCGTCGTGTCCCCACGACGGGCCGGTCACCAGGATGCCCGCGTTGTTCACCCAGAGCCCCAGGCCACCGGGCGCGGCCGCCGCCTCGGCGGCGACCTCCGCGCAGGCGGACTCGTCGCGTACGTCGAGCGGGCGGGACCAGCCGCCCAGCGACGCGGCGGCGGCCGACGCGGCCCCGGCGTCGGTGTCGGTGAGCAGCACGTTCCAGCCGTCGGCGTGCAGCGCGGCGGCGATGGCCCGCCCCAGCCCGCCGGCCGCTCCGGTCACCACTGCGGCACCGCGTCCCGAGCTCGTCATCGGCGCACGTTAACCGCAACCGGCGGCCCGGGGCCAGAGGCGTCAGGCGGTGGGCGCTTCCAGCGGCTGCGGGCGGTTCTCCCACTTGGTCGACAGGGCGATGCTGGTGCGGGTGGACGCCACACCCGCCGTCCGGTTCAGCCGGACGATCAACTGCTCCAGCTCGGCGATCGTTCCGACCCGCGCCTTCAGCAGGAAGGACTCGACGCCGGCCATGAAGTAGCAGGACTCGATCTCGGGGATGCGGCGGAACGACTCCAGCACGTCGTCGGTGTCCGCGTCGGAGTCCTCGATGATGCCGATGAGCGCCGTCACGCCGAGCCCGATCGACTCCGGCTCGACCTCGGCCCGGTACGCCCGGATCACGCCGCTGGACTCCAGCTTGCCGACCCGCTCGTGCACGGCCGGGGCGGAGAGGCCGACCTGACGGGCCAGCTCGGCGTACGACAGACGGGCGTTGCCCCGCAACAGCTCCACGAGGCTCAGGTCGATCGTGTCCACGGAGAGTGACCCTATCCGTTCGGCGACCACGGAACACTGTCGGTACCCGTGGATCAACCCTTCACAAACGTACGATGACGGGGGTTCTCCGCCGGTACCATTTCCTATCCTTCCCAGTGTGTGCGTTTTTCGCGTTTGGCGGACACGTCCGGTAGCCGGTGCTGTAATTGCCATACGTCCCTCATGACGGCTCTGGGCTCGCACCGGCCGGGGGCAGTGTGTTCAGCCGGGGGCTTCGTCGACGCGAGGAGGGGGCTGTGGACACTGGAGATCGCCTGCTGACACCGGGTGAGGTCGCTGCGCTGTTTCGGGTGGACCCGAAGACCGTGACCAGATGGGCAGCGGCCGGCCGGATCGGCAGTATCCGGACTCCAGGAGGGCACCGCCGGTTTCGGGAATCCGAGGTGCGGGCCCTGCTCGAGGGGGAGGGCATGCTGGACGAGGCGGAGGACATGGGCAAGGCCCGCAACATGGGCCCGACCGCTTCCACCGGCCCCGGACCGGCGAACGCCGGCATGTACTGAACGTGCGGGGCGCGGTCCGGCCGAGGGCCGCGCCCCGTACGTCGCAGCCGGGCCGGTCAGTCCGGATCCGCCTCACGGCGACCGGCGGCCAGCTCGCCGGACCACCGCCGGAACAGCGTGTGCTCGACACCGAGCGCGTCGAGCACCTTCCCGGCCACGAAGTCCACGAGCTGCCCGGCGGACGCCGCCGCGCCGGCACCGTAGAAGCCCGGACTGGCCGGCAGCACCACCGCGCCGGCGTCGTGCAGCGCGATGAGATGTTCCAGGTGACTGCGGGTCACCGGCGTCTCCCGGGGCACCACGACGACCGGGCGGCGCTCCTTGAGGTTCACCTCGGCGGCGCGCTGGAGCAGATCCTTCGACAGCCCGATCGCGATGCCCGCGCACGCGGCGGTGCTCGCGGGCACCACCGCCATGCCGCGTACCGGGTAGGAGCCGCTGCTCGGGCCCGCGGCCAGGTCACCGGCGGGCCAGTGCCGCAGGTCCGCGCCGGTGAGGTCGCGGTCGAGCCAGGCGGCCAGGTCCTCGGCCCAGTGCGCGTCCCGGAAGGGCCGGCCGGTCTCGTCCAGCACCGTCAGCCGGGCCGCCCGGGAGACGATCAGGTCCACCGCCTGGCCGGCGTCGAGCAGGCCCCGGACGACAGCCGCCGCGTACGGTGTCCCGGACGCGCCGGAGACACCCACCACCCATGGTTCGCGCATGCCCTCAAGCGTGCCTGGTCGCCGCAGGCGGCCGGGCGGCGACCCCCCTTTCGGTCGGCCCGCCCGGGATGTCCAGAGGGTTCACGGAACGTCCCGCGACATGAAATTCTTCGACCGGCGATCCACTTCCACGGGAGGGGCCGGTGATGACGGCGGCGGTGCTGCGGGCGCTCCGCTCCGACTGCCCGATCCCGCCCCGCCTCTCCCCGTACGCCGACGACGTGCAGGGCTGGCTGGTGGAACTCGTCGACCGGCTCGGCCTGCCGGCTGACCCGGACACCCGCCGACGGCTGGCGCGGGCCGGCTTCGCCCGGTACGCCGGGCGGCTCTACCCGGACGCCACCGAGCCCGACCTGCGGGTGCTGACCGCGGTGTTCACCTGGTTCTTCCTCGTCGACGACGCCTGCGACGGGCGGGACGGGCTGACCCCGCCGCAGATCCGGGCGCTGCGTGACGGCGCGCTCGCGTTGCTGCGCGAGGGCCCGCGCGCCCGCCATCCGGGCTTCTCCGGCCCGCTGCGCCGTCTGCTGGTGCAGGCGTGGCGGGAGCCGCGCCGCCGGATGCCGGCCCGGTGGCGGCTGCGTTTCGCCGACGCGGTCGCCGACCACCTCGACGGGGTGTACCGGGAGGCCACCGCCACCACGTCCGGCCGCCCACCGGGCGTCGCCGAGTACCTGCGGCTGCGCCGGGCCACGTCGGCGGCGTACGTGTCGTACCCGCTGATCGAGTTCGCGTCCGGGCGTCCGCTGCCCGACGCGGTCTACCACCATCCGGCGCTGCGGCGGCTCGCCGGCCTCGCCAACGACCTGCTGTCCTGGTTCAACGACATCGCCTCGCTGGAGCGCGACCGGGCCACCGGCGGCGGGCACAACCTGGTGCTGGCGACGGCCGCCGAGCGGGGCGTGCCGGTGCCGGCGGCGGTCGACCTGGTGGCCGCGCACTGGCGGGCCGAGATGGACCGGTTCGCGGCGCTCCTGGCGGCGGCGCCGTCGTTCGGTCCGACGCTCGACGACGCGGTCGCCATCCATCTCGACGGGCTGGCCGCCGCCGTGCGCGGCACTGTCGACTGGACGCTGGAGAGCGCCCGCTACCCGGTCGCCGCGGCGTCCTGACCGGGGTGCGGCGCCCGGTCGTCGCCGTTACGGCCGCAGGCCGAGCCGGATCACCAGGTCGAGCAGCGCGAGGACGAACAACGCGATGCCGACGAACCCGTTGGCGGTGAAGAACGCCCGGTTGACCTTGCTCAGGTCGGTGGGGCTGACCACCATGTGCTGGTAGGTGAAGGCGACAGCGGTCAGCGCCAGCCCGATCCACCACAGCCAGCCGAAGCCGACCCAGGCACCGAACCAGATGAACAGCGCGAACGTCACCACGTGCGCGACAGTGGAGGCGTGCAGCGCGAAGCGCAGCCCGTACCGGGCGGGGACGCTGTGCACGCCGATCTCCCGGTCCACGTCGGCGTCCTGGCAGGCGTAGATCAGGTCGAAGCCGCCGATCCAGAGGCCGACCGCGGCGCCGAGCAGCCAGGCCGGGCCGGAGCCGTCGAGCGTGCCGGTGACCGCCAGCCAGGCGCCGACCGGGCCGACCGCCTGGGCCACCCCGAGGATGGCGTGCGGCCAGTTCGTGAACCGCTTGCCGTACGGGTAGACCACGAGCGGCACCACGGCGAGCGGCGCGAGCACCAGGCAGAGCGGGTTGAGCAGGGCGGCGGCGGCCAGGAACACCACGAGCGCGACGGCCGCGCCGGTCCAGGCCGTCCGCACGCTCACCGCGCCGGTGACCAGTTCCCGGTTCGCGGTACGCGGGTTCCGCGCGTCGATCCGCCGGTCGAGGATCCGGTTCGCGGCCATGGCGAACGTCCGCGCGCCGACCATCGCCACGGTGATCAGCAGCAGGTCGAGCCAGCGCACCCGGCCGCCGTCGAGCTGCATGGCGGTCAGCGCCGACAGGTACGCGAACGGCAGCGCGAAGACCGAGTGCTCGATGGCGACGAGCTTGAGGAAGGACGAGACCCGGCCGGGCCGTTCCTGGACTGCCGCCGTCATCAGATCCCGTATTCCTTCCAGCGCTTGTCGACGAGCGAGACGACCTCGGGCGACATGCGCATCTCCTCCGGCCAGCCCCGGCTGTAGCCCTCCTCGGGCAGCTTGCGGGTCGCGTCGATGCCCGCCTTGCCACCCCAGAACTGCTGGTACGACGCGTGGTCGAGGTGGTCGACCGGGCCTTCGGTGACCATCAGGTCGCGGGCGTAGTCGACGTTGCCGAAGGCGCGGAACGCGACCTCGTTGTAGTCGTGCACGTCGCAGTCCTCGTCGACGATCACGATCAGCTTGGTCAGCGACATCATGTGCGCGCCCCAGATCGCGTTCATGACCTTCTGCGCGTGCTTGGGGTAGCGCTTGCGGATCGACACGATCGCGCAGTTGTGGAAGACGCCGGCGGCGGGCAGGTCGTAGTCGACGATGTCCGGGATGAGGAAGCGCAGCAGCGGCGCGAAGATCCGCTCGGTGGCCTTGCCGAGGCCGTGGTCCTCCTGCGGCGGCTGGGACGTGACGATCGAGTGGTAGACCGGGTCGCGCTGCATGGTCATGCACTCGATGTGCATCACCGGGAACGGCTCGACCGGCGTGTAGAAGCCGGTGTGGTCGCCGAACGGCCCTTCGGGCAGGCGCTCGCCCGGCTCGATGTAGCCCTCCAGCACGATCTGCGCGTGCGCCGGCACCTGCAGCGGGACGGTCAAGCAGTCCACCATCTCGACCCGCTCACCGGCGAGGAACCCGGCGAACAGGTACTCGTCGATGTCGGCCGGCAGCGGCGCGCTGGCCGAGTACGCCACCACCGGGTCCGCGCCGATCGCGATCGCCACCGGCAGCCGCTGGCCGAGCCGCTCGGCGACCGCGTGGTGCGCGGTGGAGTTCTTGTGGATCTGCCAGTGCATGCCGATCGTGTTGTGGCTGTGCTGCTGGAGCCGGTAGAGCCCGAGGTTGCGCTTGCCGGTCTCCGGGTGCTTGGTGTGGGTCAGCCCGAAGTTGTGGAAGATCCCGCCGTCACCGGGCCACACCTGCAGGCCGGGCAGCCGGTTCAGGTCGACGTCGTCGCCCCGGTAGACCACCTGCTGGCAGGGGGCGGTCTTGACCTTCTTCGGCGGCATCGACTTGAGCTGCATGACCTTGCCCAGGCCGCCCATCATCCCGGAGAAGCCCTGCGGCAGCTCCGGCTTGAGCATGTCGCCGATGCGCTCGCCGATCTCGTCGAGGTGCTCCACCCCGAGCGCCATCGCCATCCGCTTCTCGGTGCCGAACAGGTTGATCGCCACCGGCATCTCACCGCGGGTGGGGCGCTCGAACAGCAGCGCGGGCCCGCCGGCCCGGACGGTGCGGGTGACGATCTCGCTGATCTCCAGCGTGGGGTCGACCGGCGCGCTCACCCGCCGCAGCTCGCCCGCACGCTCCAGCGCCGCGAGGAAGTCCTTCAGATCGGTGTACGGGAAGCGAGCCGCCATGCCCCCATCCTCCCGTACCGCCTTCCTCGGGCCGGGCTCGCCCCCGGTCAACAGGGGGCGGGCGTCCAGGCGTACGCGGCCAGCGGCTCGTCGAGCGGCGCCTCGGTGAGCCGGTTGGCGAACGTGGAGATCGTGTACGTGCCGACGCCGAGCACCACGTCCAGCGCGTGCCGGGGCTGCCATCCGGCGGCGAGCAGCGCGTCCAGGTCGGCGTCGGGGACCGCGCCCCGGTGGTCGAGGACGGCGACGGTGAAGCGGCGCAGCGCCTCCAGCCGGGGGTCGGGCAGCGCCGTACCGGCACGCAGCGCCTCGATCAGCTCGGGCGCGGCGGCGTGCCGGACGAGCGTCGCGGTGTGCATGGCCACGCAGAGGTGGCAGCCGTTGCGGGTGGCGACCGTCAGCACGACCACCTCGCGGGCGACCGGGTCGAGGTCGGTCGCCTCGAACGCGGCGTTGGCGGCGAGGAAGCCCTTGAGCAGTTCGGGCGAGCCGGCCATCAGGCCGACGGCGGCGGGCAGGTGGCCGAGCGAGCGGCGTACCCCGGCCATGACCGGGCGGGCGGCGGCGGGCGCGGTCTCCGGCTCGTACGTGGTGAAGCGGGACATCACAAGGCCCCTCTCGTAAGATAGTCAACGTGGTTGACGAAATAGTAAACGTGGTTGTCGAACATGGCAACGCCTGACCGCCCCGGCTTCGCGCTGCCGCTGCTCCTGCTCGCCGGCTTCCGTGCGCTGATCGACGACCTGCACGCCGAGCTGGCCCGCCAGGGGCACCCCGAGCTGCGCCCCGCCCACGGCTTCGTCCTCCAGGCCGTCGGCCCGGCCGGCACCACCGCCTCCGACCTCGGGCAACGCCTCGGCGTCTCCAAGCAGGCAGCGGGCAAGACGGTGGACCGGCTGGTCGCGCTCGGCTACCTGGACCGCGTGGACGACCCCGCCGACGCCCGCCGCAAGCTGGTCCGGATGACCGCGAAGGGCCACGACGGGCTGCACCGCTCGGCGGTCGTCTTCGACGAACTACGCGACCGCTGGGCGGCCACGCTCGGCGCGGACCGGGTCGACGCCATCGAGGACGACCTGCGCCGGATGGTCCCCGCCGACGTGTTCCGCCTCGACGTCCCCGGCTGGTTCGGTGGGTGAGACGGCCACTCAGCGCCCGTAGAGGAGAGCCGGGTCGACCAGGACCACGTCCGGCCGCCCGGCCGTGGCCTCGACGAGGTCGTCCTCGAAGCCGTGGCCGCCCGCCAGCAGCAGCCGCGCCCCGGTCGCGTCGAAGCCGGGTCGCCGTACCAACAGGGCCCGGATCCGCTCCAGCCGCTGGAGTTCGGTCCGGCCCAGCCGGCGACCCCACTTGACCTCACCGATCGCCAGGAGCGGGTGAGGGCCGTCGCCCGGCGGCGGCTCACCCATCGCGACCAGGTCGAGTTCGTGACGCGTCCGGGTGTCCGGGTCGGTCAGCGTCGCCGCGCTCACCTGGGCGACGTGCCCACCGAGAAGCTCGGGTTCGGCGAAGCGCAGCGCCCACTGCCGCACGATCTCCTCGAACCGGGGTCCGAGCACCGCGCTGGCGTAGCGGCGCTGTGAGCGACGCCAGACGTCGGCGCCGCGCCGCTGCTCCAGCGCCGTCCACGCCGGGCGCATCACGGCCTGGTAGAAGGTGATCAACGGCTCGGTGATCCGGTAGTTGCTGCGACCGCTGCGCAGCGGGTCGGGCTCACGCAGCAGCAGCCCGGCGTCCTCCAGCACGGTCAGCGGGTGCTGGAGGTCGGTGGCCTTCCGCCCGATGTAGCCGGCGATGCCGCCCCGGCTGGCGTTGCCCTCCGCGACGGCGGCGAGAACCGAGTGGTACAGCGCCGTGTCCCGCAGGTCCGGATCCTCGGCCAGCAGGTATCGGGCCTCACGGAACAGCGGCCGGGCCGGGTTCAGGACCGTCCGCACGATCCACGCGTCGAAGTCGTCCGGCCCGGCCGGGGTGTCGTCCTGGACGTACTCGCGGCGGTACGCGGGGGTGCCTCCGACGACGGAGAAGACGCGCACCGCCAGCAGCGGGTCGTCGATCTGCCAGAAGGCCGCCGCAGCGCGGAAGTCCAGTGGCTGCACCGGCAGTTCCAGGCCGGCCCGCCCGCGCAGCGGCGCCGACCCGGCGAGCAGTCCTCCCATGAAGGACAGCGCCGAGCCGCACAGCAGCAACCGCGCCCGGGACCCGGTCCGCTCCGGACGCCCTGGTGTCAGCGCATGCTGGATGATCGACGGCAGGTCACGGGCCGCGCGCACCAGGTACGGGAACTCGTCGAGGACGACGGTGACGGGGCGCTCCCGTCCGAGCGCGAGCAGCGCGTCGACAGCCGCACCCCAGTCCGGCAGGTGGACGGGGCCTGGTGACCCGGAGTACGCGCCCAGAGCCTCACCCAACCGGCGCAGCGATTCGGTCGACGTCGCCTCGGTCGCGCCGAAGTAGAAGCCGCCGCTCGCCTGCGCCAGTTGGTACAGCAGCAGGGTCTTGCCCTGCCTCCGGCGGCCGCTGACCACGCCGAGCGTCGCGCCGGGCCGGTCGTCGGCCACGAACCGGGCCAGTTCGGCCCACTCGACGTCCCGGTCGAAGATCTCCGCGGGTTTTCCGAGCAGCGGCATACGGAACCACATTTCTTATAACTACAGTTCTAAGAAGTGTAGTCCTACATTCTGCGTCACTGACAGCTTCGCCGACGGCGGTTCATCATCGGCGGATGGATGACGCATACGTGGTGGGTGACCCCGACGGCCTCAGCCCGCTCCAGGCCGAGATCCGCGACGCGGTGGCCCGCGAGCTGCACGCCCAGTTCGCGCTCCGGGCGGACCGCCTCGAACTGGCCGACCTGCCCGAGGTGGCCTACCAGATCACGCGCCGGGTGGACGAGGTGCTGACCGCGCGCCCGGCCACTACACCCCGGCGTACGAGTGCAGACCGGTGAAGAAAAAGTTCACGCCGAACAGGTTCATCATCACGGTCAGGAAGCCCACGATGGAGATCCAGGTCGCCACGTTGCGCTTCACGCTCGGCGTGGCCCGGGCGTGCAGGTAGCCCGCGTACACCACCCAGGAGATGAACGCCCAGGTCTCCTTCGGGTCCCAGCCCCAGGCACGACCCCAGGCCGCCTCGGCCCAGATCGCCCCCGCGATCACCGCGAAGGTGAAGATCGGGAACGAGAAGGCGTGCAGCATGAAGGTCAGCCGCTCCAGCCCGGCCGCCTCCGGGAGGCGGCGGGCCAGGGTGTACGGGAAGCTGCGCCGCCCCTGCTCCCAGCCGGACCGCATCAGGTACGCGGCGGCGGGCACCACGCCCAGCAGGAAGATGCCCGAGGCGAAGATGATCGTCGAGACGTGGATGATGAACCACCACGACTGCAGCGCCGGCATCAGCGGCTCGATCGGCACGTAGAGCTTCAGCTCGGCGAAGGCCAGCAGCAGCACCATGACCAGCGTCAGGAACAGCCCGAGCCGGCGCAGCCACGGCTGCTTCCAGAGCACCACGAGCCAGGCCGCCACACCGATCCAGGTGCCGGTCAGCACGAACTCGTACATGTTGCCCCAGGGCATCCGGTCGGCGGCGAGGCCCCGGGTGACCACGGCGCCCAGGTGCACGGCGGCTGCCAGCACGGTGAGCCAGGCGGCGATCCGGCCGGCCAGCACGGCCCGCGCGCCGGTGCGGTCCGGGCGCGGCGGCGTCGCCGCGACGGCCGGCTCGTCGACCGTGCCGCCGGCTCCGCCGACGCCCGCGCCGACCAGCTCCCGCGCCGGCGCGGCCGCGGACACCTTCCGCGCGTTGCCCAGCGCGAACTCCACCGCGTGGCTGATCATCGCGATCAGGTACGCCAGGATCGCGAACGCGACCAGCTGGTCGGAGAGTGCGGACATCAGTCGTCTCCTTCTCGCGCCCGCCGCGCGTCCGGCGCGTCGCCGCTCACCGCGGCGACGAGCTGCGCGAACTCGTCGGCGAACCCAGGGTGCTCGGTGCGCGGCAGCCCACCGGCCTCCACCAAACTACTACCGCTCGTCGGAGATCCGCCCTCGGGGGGCGAAACCCGGAACCAGACCCGGCGCCGCCGGGCGAACAGCGAGCCCATCAGGCCCAGCAGCAGCGTGCCGCTCGCCACCAGCAGCAACGTCTGCCCGGGCGCATGCCGGACCGCGAGCGTGATGTACGGCTTGGTGCCGACGAACTCCAGCGTGCTGCCGTCGTCCAGGGTCCACTTCTCCCCCGGCCGCAGCAGCTTGGTGCCGATCTCCTTGAGCTTGCCGTCGTCGATCTGCCGCCGGTCCAGCGCGTAGACCGAGCCGGGGATGCCGGCGTCCAGCCCGAGGTTGCCCCGGTACGCGGTCAGGTTCACCGCCGGGTTCCGCTCGGCCGGGTACTGCGACGAGACGTACGGCGCGCTCTCCGGCGCGGTCGGCAGATAGAGCCCGTCGAAGGCGATCTGCTGGTCCGGGGCCCGCGCGCCGGTCTTCGGGTCGACGTTGGCGTCCGGGAAGATCGCCACGCCCTCCTCGGTCGCGTTGGAGTCGCCGGTGCGCAGGAACGGCGCCTCGCTGGTCTGGCTGCGGCCGTACTTGTCGGTGTACTTCAGCAGCGGCGCGTAGCCGTTGCCGAGCAGGTAGACGTTCGCCGAGCCGAGCCGCAGCGGCGAGTTGACCGAGAACCCGGCGGTCCGTTCCGCGCCGCCCGGCTCGTCCACTGTCACCGTGGCCCAGTAGCGGGAGGCCAGCCCGGACGGCAGGTAGTCGGCCTCGAACTTCTCCAGCGTCAGGCAGAACGGGGGCAGGTCGGAGCTGTCCACGCGCGGGCCGAGCGACGCCTCGGCGTACTGCTGGCGGGTGTTGCAGAACGCGTTGTCCTCGCCGGCCACCAGGATGCGGTTGCCGTGCCATCCGTACCAGGAACCGAGCGCCACCCCGAGCAGGACGGCGACCAGCGACACGTGGAAGAGCAGGTTGCCGGTCTCCTTGAGGTAGCCCTTCTCGGCGGAGACCTCGTTGCCGCGCACGGTGACCCGCCACCGGCGGCGGCGCAGCACCGCCGCGATCGCCTCGGGGTCGGCGGCGGCCGGGACCTCCAGCACCGCGTGCTGCGGCAGCCGGTCGAACCGTCTCGGCGCGGCCGGTGGCCTCATCCGCAGCGCGCGGACGTGGTCGCGGGCGCGGGGCAGGATGCAGCCGATCAACGAGGTGAACAGCAGCAGGTAGATCGCGGAGAACCAGACCGAGCCGAAGACCTCGAACGCGCCGATCTGGTTCAGCCGGGGCGCGAGGTCGGGGTGGTCGACGAACCACTGGTTGACGCGTTCCGGGTTGACGCCGCGCTGGGGCAGCACCGAGCCGGGGATGGCCGCGATGGCGAGCAGGAACAGCAGGATCAGCGCGGTACGCATGCTGGTGAGCTGCCGCCACGAGTTGCGCAGCAGGGCCAGCACCGGGTTGACCCGCCGCCGGGGCGCCTGCGCGGGGGTCGACGGCCGGTCGTCGACGGTCGTCATCAGATGCTCACCTCGCCCACGCCCACGTTCGTCTGCAACCAGATCACCACGTTCACCCAGCCACCGGTGATCAGCGCCAGGCCGATCGCGATCAGCAGCGCGCCGCCGATCCGGGTCACCCAGCGGCTGTTGCGCCGGACGGCGCGGAACACCCCGAGCAGGCGCTGGAAGCCCAGCCCGAAGACGACGAACGGTATCCCCAACCCGAGGCAGTACGCCACGGCGAGCACCACGGCCCGGTCGGTCCCGCCCTCGGTGGCCGCCATGCCGAGCACCGCGCCGAGCGTCGGGCCGGTGCAGGGCAGCCAGCTCAGCGCGAAGACCGCGCCGAGCACCGGTGCCCCGAGCAGCCCGGCGGAGGGCAGCCAGCGGATGCGGAACTCCCGCTGCATGCCGGGGATCACCCCGAGATAGCCGAGGCCGAGCACCACCACGAGCGCGCCGATGACGATCTCCAGCGTGCGCTCGTACCGGAAGAAGAGCTTGCCGACGCCGGAGAAGAGGATCGCGGTGGCGACGAACACGACGGTGAAGCCCGCGATGAACAGCAGCGTGCCGGCGAGTACCCGGCCCTTGACGGCGGCGGTGGTCCGGGCCTGCGTCCGTTCCGCCACGGCGACGCCGCCCCCGGTCGGCGGTGGGTCCGGTGACTGCGGCGGGGCCGGGCGGCGGCCCTCCAGGTCGGTGCCGGCCAGGCCGGTCACGTACGACAGGTAGCCGGGCATCAGCGGGAGCACGCACGGCGACAGGAAGCTGACCAGTCCGGCCAGGGCGGCCGCGCCGACTGCGAGTAGCAGCGGGCCGGACTCGGCGAGCTGGCGGAACGTCTCGCCCATCAGCGGGAGCCGTTCGGCGGCGGCGACTCGGCGGCGATGTCCTCGACGATCGGCCGCAGTTCGTCACGGGTGACGGCCCGGCGGATCACCACGGCGATCCGGCCCTCACGGTCGAGCACGACGGTGGCCGGGGTGGTGTTCGGCGGGATGTCGAAGTTGAGCGCCTGCCGGCTGGCCGGGTCGAAGATGCTCGGGTACGTGACCCGGCCCTCCTCGAAGGCGATCGCCTTGTCCTTGCTGTCCTGCACGTTGATGCCGAGGAACGTCACGCCGGAGCCCTTGGTGGCCTGGTAGGTGGCCTCCAGGTCGTCCGCCTCGGCCCGGCAGGGCGCGCACCAGGAACCCCAGAAGTTGACCACGACGACCTGCCCGCGGTCGCGGGAGACGTCGTAGCTGCCGCCGGTGAGCAGCTCACCGCTCACCTTCGGCGTCTTGGACCGCTGGTCGGGGGCGCAGGTGACGGTGGAGCCGTCGGCCGCGCACCGGCTCTCCTGGCTGCCGGAGGAGCAGCCGACCAGCGCCGTACCGGCGGTCACGGCGGCGAGCAGGGCGGCGGCGAGCCTCCGGGTGAGCATCAGGCCCCCTTGGCCGTCCGGGCGGTCGGCGAGATCGACACGAGGTGGGCCGCCGGCTCGGAGTACCCGATGCCGACGATCTTGGCGCCGTCGAAGTGGAACGAGGTGAGGCTGGCCAGGCCGCACTGGCGGCGGCGCGGGTCGTGCCAGAGGCGCTTGCGCTCGACGTGCCGGCGCAGCGTCCAGATCGGGAGCTGGTGCGACACGAGCACCGCCTCCCGCCCCTCGGCGGCGACGCGGGCGGCGTGCAGCGCGGCGAACATGCGCTCGGCGATGGCCCGGTACGCCTCGCCCCAGGACGGGGTCACCGGGTCGCGCAGCACCCACCAGTTGCGCGGGTCGCGGAACGATCCGTCACCCGGCGAGACCTTCTTGCCCTCGAACCAGTTCGCGCTCTCGATCAGCCGCTCGTCGACGCCGACGGAGAGGCCGAACTGCGCCGCGATCGGCTCGGCGGTCTGCTGGGCGCGCTCCAGCGGGCTGGCCACCACGTGCACGACGGTCCGGTCGGCGAGCGCCTGCGCCGCCGCCTTGGCCATCTGCACGCCCAGCTCGGAGAGGCGGAACCCGGGCAGGCGGCCGTAGAGGATGCCGTCCGGGTTGTACACCTCGCCGTGCCGCAGCACGTGCACCACGGTCTCCGCCATTTGGTTACCCCCCGCTTCCCGCCGCTGCCGCCGCCCGCGCCGCGACCGGAAGGGCGGCGGCGATCTGCTCCCACGCGGTGTCGTCGATCGCGGCCGAGACGAACCACGACTCGAACGCGCTCGGCGGCAGGTAGACGCCGGCGGCGAGCATCGCGTGGAAGAACGCCTTGAACGCCGGCACCACCTGGGTGCGGGCGCTGTCGTAGTCGTGCACGTCCGCGTCGGTGAAGAAGACCGAGAACATGTTGCCCGCGGTGGAGAGGCGGTGCGGCACGCCGGCCGCGGACAGCGCCTCGGTGGTGAGCTTGCCCAGCGCGGCGGCGGTCTCGTCGAGCCGCCGGTAGAGCGCGTCGTCGGCCAGCCGCAGCGTGGCCAGCCCGGCCGCGCAGGCCAGCGGGTTACCGGAGAGCGTGCCGGCCTGGTAGACCGGGCCGGCCGGGGCGAGCTTCGCCATGATCTCCGCGCGTCCGCCGAACGCCGCGGCGGGCAGGCCGCCGCCCATGACCTTCCCGTACGTCCACAGGTCCGCGTCCGAGGGGTCGAGGCCGTGCCATCCGGCGCGGGACACCCGGAACCCGGTCATCACCTCGTCGACGATGAGCAGCGCGCCGTTCGCGTGGGCGATCCGGGCCAGCTCGGAGTTGAAGCCGTCGCGGGGCGCGATCACGCCCATGTTGCCGGCGGCGGCCTCGGTGATGATCGCGGCGATGTGCTGCCCCTCGGCGGCGAACGCCTCCTCGACCGCGCGCAGGTCGTTGTACGGCAGCACGATCGTGTCGCCGGCCGCCGCGCCGGTCACGCCGGGCGAGTCGGGCAGTCCGAACGTGGCCACGCCGGAGCCGGCGGCGGCGAGCAGCGCGTCCGAGTGGCCGTGGTAGCAGCCGGAGAACTTGATGATCTTGGAGCGGCCGGTGAAGCCGCGGGCCAGCCGGATCGCCGACATGGTCGCCTCGGTGCCGGAGTTGACCAGGCGGACCTGCTCCACCGGCGTCCGCGCGATGATCTCCTCGGCCAGGTCGACCTCACCCGGCGTCGGCGTGCCGAAGCTGGTGCCGAGCGCCGCCGCCTCGCGCAGCGCCTCCACCACCGCCGGGTGCGCGTGGCCGAGGATCAGCGGGCCCCAGGAGCAGACCAGGTCGACGTAGCGACGACCGTCGGCGTCGAAGAGCCACGGACCCTCCCCCCGGACCATGAAGCGCGGGGTGCCGCCGACGGCACGGAACGCGCGCACGGGAGAGTTGACCCCGCCGGGCACGACGGCCTTGGCGCGGTCGAACAGGGCCTCGGAGGCCGGAGCGTCGGCCGGGTAGCGGCCGGATCCGGCGGAAAAGGTCTCGGTCACGATGGGGCCATTGTGTCAGCGCCGGAGTGCTGCCTGGCAGGCACCCCGCGACGGGCGTAACCAGGCTCACCCGCCTGAGCGGCGCGACGGCCGACGGCGATCCGCTCGACAGGCCCGTCGGTCGAGATCGCGATAGGCTGACCGGGTGGATCGTGCCGAACTGTCCATCACCGTACACCGGACGGGTGACGAAGCCGTGCTTCGCCTGGCCGGTGAGATCGACATGCTCACGGCCGCCCAGCTCTCGACGGTGGTCAACGAGGTGCTGGCGGATCCGCCCCCGCGCATCGTGCTCGACCTGGCCGGGGTCACGTTCTGCGACTCGCAGGGCCTCGGCACGCTCGTGGTGCTCAGCCGCAAGGCCAGTCACACCCAGTGCCTGCTGATGCTCACCAACGTCGGTGACTTCCTGATCCGCGTCCTGGACATCACCGGCCTCCGCAGCGCCCTGATGATCCGCAACGAAGCCACCCCCTGACCTCGGCCCCCTCCCCCGCGATCTTGCACTTGCGGCCCTCGACCGGGGTGATTCACCCCTTTCGTCGCGGCCACAAGTGCAAGATCAACGCTGTTAGAGGACGGGGAGATCGCGGCGGCGGAACGTCAGCAGGCCGGCTGTGGCCAGGGTCACCGCCAGGGCCGTCAGCACGTAGAGCGGGGTGGGGGTCCAGGCGTCGCGCAGCACCTGCGGGGTGTGCGTGAACGGGGACACGTCCAGCAGCCACTGGTCCAGCTCCAGCACGGCGCCGAGCTGCCCGAGCAGCACGCAGACCGCCAGCACCACCCATGCGGCGGACGCGAGCCGGGGCAGCAGGCCGTAGAGCAGCACGGCGAGCCCGGCCAGCACCCACGCGGCCGGCACCTGGGCCAGGCCGGCGGCGAACATCCGGCCCAGTTGGCGGGGCACGTCACCGGTGCTCAACCCGTACGTCAGGCCGGTCGTCAGCCCGGTCACCGCGAGCACCACCACCGGGCCGAGCAGCGCGAACGCCACGTGCGACAGCAGCCAGGTCGAGCGCCGCGTCCCGGTGGCGAGCACCGGTTCGGCGTGCCCGGCGGACTCCTCGGCGCGCATCCGCAGCGCGGCCTGGATGCCGTACCCGGCCGCGGCCAGCCCGGCCAGGCTCAGCGTGACCCCCAGGTACGCGTCGGCCATCCCGGACGCCCCGCCGAGCCGGGCCACGATCTCCTCCATCCGCGGGCTCCCCTCGACCGACCGGCCGGCCGCCTCGGCCGCACCACCGAGGATCAGCCCGAGCAGGCCGAACCCGACCGACCACCAGAGGATCTGCCCCCGGTGCAGCCGCCAGGCCAGCCCGAACGGACCGGACAGGGCGCCGCCCGCAGTGGCCGGGCCGAGCCGGGGCGGCAGCACGCCCGCGCCCAGGTCGCGGCGGACCGAGATCGGGTACGCGAGCGCGGCGAGCAGCACCGTGGCGGCAAGCGGCAGCAGCAGCACCCACCACCGCTCCCCCTCGTACGGCCGGACACGGGCGCCCCAGCCCAGCGGGGACAGCCAGCTCGGCCAGTCGTTGCCGGCGGTGTCCCCGGCCAGGCGCAGCCCGAACGCGGCGCCGAGACCGGCGAGGCCGATTCCCCGCGCCCCGCCGGCGGTCTCGGTGAGCTGGGCGGCCAGCCCGCCGAGCGTCGCGAAGACCACGCCGGTCAGCACGGTGACCAGCCCGTACGCGACCGATCCGCCCACCGGCAGCCCGGTCGAGACCAGGCCGGCGGCGGTGAGCAGCCCGAGTACCAGGCCGGCCGCGTACGTGACGAGCAGCGCGGCGGTCAGCCCGGCGTGCCGCCCGAGCACGCTCCCGCCGAGCAGTTCCCGCCGCCCGGCCTCCTCCTCGGTGCGGGTGTGCCGGATGACCGTGAGCAGGCTCGCCAGCGCGACGATGAGCAGCAGGAAGCCGCTGCGCTGGGCGGTCAGCCCGCCGACGCTGTCGCCGTACGCCGGGCCGAGCAGCGCGACGATCGACGGGTTGCGGGCGGTGCCCTCCAGGTACGCGGCCCGCTCGGCGGCGGTCGGGAACAGCCCGGCGAAGCTGGCCGCGTACGTCATCGGCAGCACCGCGAGGATCAGCACCCACAGCGGCAGCAGGAGGCGGTCCCGGCGCAGGATCAGCCGGACCAGGTGACGGGTGCCGGTGAGCGCACTCATGACCGGTCCGCCGTCTCGGAACGCGCCACGTCGGAGGAACGCGCCACGCCGGAGGCGGGGGCCGCGCCGGAGGCGGGCGCCGTCTCGTAGTGCCGCAGGAACAGTTCCTCCAGCGTGGGCGGCGTGCTGACCAGGCTGCGTACCCCCAGCTCGGTGAGCCGGCGCAGCGCGGCGTCGAGCGACGCGGTGTCCACGTCGAAACGGACCCGCTGCCCGTCCACCCGCAGGTCGTGCACGCCGGGCAGGTCGGCCAGGCCGTCCAGCGGCGCGGCGACCTCGGCGTCGATCGCGGTGCGGTGCAGGTGGCGCAGGTCGCCGAGCGTGCCGGACTCCACCGTCCGGCCGGCCCGGATGATCGTCACCCGGTCGCAGAGCGCCTCCACCTCGGCCAGGATGTGGCTGGAGAGCAGCACCGTGCGCCCGTCCTGCCGGGCCCGGCGGACCCAGTGCTGGAAGACCTCCTCCATCAGCGGGTCGAGCCCGGAGGTCGGCTCGTCGAGGATGAGCAGCTCGACGTCGGAGGCGAGCGCGGCGACCAGGCCGACCTTCTGCCGGTTGCCCTTGGAGTAGGTGCGGCCCTTCTTGCGCGGGTCCAGCTCGAACGACTCCAGCAGCTCGGCACGGCGTCTCGGGTCGAGCCCGCCGCGCAGCCGGCCGAGCAGGTCGATCACCTCGCCGCCGCTGAGGTTGGGCCAGAGCGTGACGTCGCCGGGGACATAAGCGAGGCGGCGGTGCAGCGCCACCGCGTCCCGCCAGGGGTCGCCGCCCAGCAGCCGGACGGCCCCCGCGTCCGCCCGCAGCAGGCCGAGCAGCACCCGGATGGTGGTCGACTTGCCGGAGCCGTTCGGGCCCAGGAAGCCGTGCACCTCTCCGGTGCGGACGGTCAGGTCGAGCCCGTCGAGAGCCCGTGTGCGGCCGAAGGTCTTCACCAGGCCGGACACATCGATTGCCGTTTCCATACTTCAGAAGCTACGCTCGTTTCACAAACTTGTGAAGACTGTAGGGTCACGGGGTGAGCGTCGAGGAGCCGACTATGAACGTGCCGCCCCACCACGACGAGGAAGAGGTCCACCTCTTCGTCGAGCGGATGGCGATGGCCTTCGCCGACGTGGGCTTCCCCCGGATGGCCGCCCGGGTCCTGTTCACCGTCATGAGCGCCGACGACCCGCTCACCGCGGGTGAGATCGCCGAGCGGCTCGGCGTCAGCGCGGCGGCCGTCAGCGGCGCGGTGCGCTACCTGACCCAGTTCGCCATGCTGGTCCGCGAGCCGGTCAAGGGCTCCCGGCGCGACCGCTACCGGATGCCCGACAACCCGTGGTACGAGGCGACGATCACCAAGACCACGATCTACAAGAACTTCATCGACATCGCCGCCGGCGGGGTCGACGCACTGCACGGCCGGAGCACCCCGGCCGGCGAGCGGGTCACCGAGATGCGCGACTTCTTCCTCTTCGTACAGGAGGAACTGGAATCGCTCGGCGACCGCTGGCGGGCCCGGCGGGCCGCGACCGGGCACGGCGGCCCGGCCGGCGGCTGAACCGTCAGCGGGTGTTGCCCCAGCGCGCCTGCTCCAGCAGCTCCACCGCGCGGTCCCGGGCCGACGGGTCGTCGTCGGCGCGCAGCAGCGCTGTCGCCTCGTCCACCGCGTCGGTCAGGTGCCGCCACTGGAGATCCCGCTCCCGCACCAGGTCCGACTGGGCGGCGAGCTGCCGCGTCTTCACCCACAGGTCGACGAAGACGGTCACCTTCGCCCGCAGCACCCACGGATCGAACGGCTTGGTCAGGTAGTCGACCGCGCCGGCCGCGTAGCCGCGCAGCGCGAGCTGCGCGTCCTTGTCCGCGGCGGTCAGGAAGATGATCGGTACGTGCCGGGTGCGCTCACGCCGCTTGATGTGGGTGGCCGTCTCGAAGCCGTCCATGTCCGGCATCTGGGCGTCCAGCAGGATCACCGCGAAGTCGTCCACCAGGAGCTGTTTGAGCGCCGCCTCGCCGCTCTCCACCGCGACCGACTGCACCGGGAGACCCTGGAGGATCGCCTCCAGCGCCATCAGGTTCTCCCGCCGGTCGTCCACCAGCAGGGCCTTGGCCGTCTGCGTCACGCGTTCTCCTCGCCTCGGCTCCGGCCGATCCAGGACGCCATCAGTTCGATCAGCTCGTCCAGGTCCACCGGCTTGGTGATGTAGTCGCTGCCGCCGGCGCCGAGCGCCGACTCCCGGTCGCCGGGCATCGCCTTGGCGGTCAGGAAGACGATCGGCAGGTCCGCGAACCGGTGGTTGCGGCGGATCTGCGCGGTCGTCTCGTACCCGTCCTGGTCCGGCATCATGGCGTCCATCAGGACGATGTCCACCTCCGGGTGCTCGGCGAGCTGGCGGACGCCGTCCGCCCCGTTGTCCGAGTACAACACGGTCATCCCGTGCAGTTCCAACGCGGACGTCAGCGCGAACACGTTCCGCACGTCGTCGTCGATGATCAGCACTGTCACGCCGTCCAGGCGCCGGGTCGCGGGCGTCTCCTGCGGCTGCGGCAGCTCCATCGGCATGAGCAGCGAAGACGGCAGGCCCGCGCGGCTCGGCGACGGTGGCGCCGGCGCCACCACCGCGTCCGGCGCCAGCACATCGGGTACGAAGAGAGTGAACGTCGAACCCTGACCGGGCGCGGACGAGACGGTGATCGTGCCACCGAGCAGGCGGGCCAGGTCACGGCTGATGGACAGCCCGAGGCCGGTGCCGCCGTAGCGCCGGCTGGTGGTGCCGTCCGCCTGCTGGAACGCCTCGAAGATCAGCGACAGCTTGTCGTCGGAGATCCCGATGCCGGTGTCGATCACGGTGAACGCGATCACCCGCTGCGCGTTGGTCAGCGCCGGCACGTCGAAGACGGCGTTCTCCGCCGCCGGGCCGATGCGCAGCGTCACGGCGCCGTTGTCGGTGAACTTCACCGCGTTGGACAGCAGGTTGCGCAGGATCTGCTGCAACCGCTGGGCGTCGGTGACCAGCGCGGGCGGCAGGTCTTGGCTCACCCGTACCTGGAAGTCCAGGCCCTTCTCCTCGGCCTGCGGCGCGAACGCCTGCTCCACGTAACCGCGGATCTCGGCGAACTGGATCTCGGTGGGCTCCACGTCCATCCGGCCCGCCTCGATCTTGGACAGGTCGAGGATGTCGTCGATCAGCGACAGCAGGTCGGACCCGGCCCCGTGGATGGTCCGGGCGAACTCGATCTGCTTCGCGCTGAGGTTGCGCTCCGGGTTCTCGGCGAGCAGCCGGGCCAGCAGGAGCAGCGAGTTCAGCGGCGTACGCAGCTCGTGGCTCATGTTCGCCAGGAACTCCGACTTGTACGCCGACGCGCGGGTGAGCTGCTGCGCCTTCTCCTCCAGGCCGAGGCGGGCCAGCTCGATCTCCCGGTTCTGCGTCTCGATGTTGGCCTTCTGCTCGGACAGGAGCTTCGCCTTGTCCTCCAGCTCCGCGTTGGTGCGCTGCAACTCGGCCGACTGGTCCTGCATCTCGTGCGCCAGCCGCTGCGACTGCGCCAGCAGCTCCTCCGTACGCCGGTTGGCCTGGATGGTGTTGACCGCGACGCCGATGGTGAGCACCAGCCGCTCCAGGAACGCCAGGTGCAGCTCGGAGAACGTGGCCACGCCGGCGAACTCGATCACGCCGAGCAGCTCGCCCTCGAACTGGACCGGCAGCACCACCAGGTCGGCCGGGGGCGTGTCGGCCAGCCCGGACCGTACGACGAGGCGCCCGTCCGGCTGCGCCTTGACCCGGATCGTCCGGCGCGACAGGGCGGCCTGCCCGACCAGCCCCTCACCCGGGCCGAACGTGACGTCGTGGCCGCGTGCCACGTACCCGTAGGAGGCGGTGAGCCGCAGCCGCATGCTGCCCTCGGAGCTGTCCGCCAGGAAGAACGCGCCGAGTTGCGCGTCCACCAGCGGGGTCACCTCCTGCATGATCATGCGGCAGACCTCGCCCAGGTCGCGCTGGCCCTGGAGCAGACCGCCGATCCGGGCCAGGTTCGAGTCCAGCCAGCCCTGCTCGGCGTTCTTCTTGGTCGTCTCCCGGAGGGTGACGATCATCTGGTTGATGTTGTCCTTCAGCTCGGCGACCTCGCCCTGCGCCTTCACGTTGATCCGCTGGGTCAGGTCGCCGCGGGTCACCGACGTGGAGACCTGCGCGATGGCGCGCAGCTGCGTGGTCAGGGTCGAGGCGAGCTGGTTGACGTTCTCGGTGAGGTCGCGCCACGTACCGGAGACGCCCTTGACCTGGGCCTGACCACCCAGCTTGCCCTCGGTGCCCACCTCACGGGCCACGCGGGTGACCTCGTCGGCGAACGACGAGAGCTGGTCCACCATCGTGTTGACTGTGTTCTTCAGCTCCAGGATCTCGCCCTGCGCGTCGACTGTGATCTTCTGGCCCAGGTCGCCGTTCGCCACGGCGGTGGTGACCGACGCGATGTTCCGCACCTGACTGGTCAGGTTCGACGCCATCGAGTTCACGTTGTCGGTCAGGTCGCGCCACGTACCCGAGACGCCCTTGACCTGGGCCTGACCACCCAGCTTGCCCTCGGTACCCACCTCGCGCGCCACGCGCGTGACCTCGTCGGCGAACGACGACAACTGGTCGACCATCGTGTTGACGGTGGACTTCAGCTCCAGGATCTCGCCCCGGGCGTCCACTGTGATCTTCTGCGACAGGTCACCCTTGGCGACGGCGGTCGACACCTGCGCGATGTTCCGCACCTGCGCGGTCAGGTTCGACGCCATCGAGTTCACGTTGTCGGTCAGGTCGCGCCAGGTGCCGGCGACACCGCGCACCTGCGCCTGGCCGCCCAGCTTGCCCTCGGTACCCACCTCGCGCGCCACGCGCGTGACCTCGTCGGCGAACGACGAGAGCTGGTCCACCATCGTGTTGACAGTGGACTTCAGCTCCAGGATCTCGCCCCGGGCGTCCACAGTGATCTTCTGCGACAGGTCACCCTTCGCCACAGCGGTGGTGACCGACGCGATGTTCCGCACCTGGCTGGTCAGGTTCGACGCCATCGAGTTCACGTTGTCGGTCAGGTCACGCCACGTACCCGAGACGCCCTTGACCTGGGCCTGACCACCCAGCTTGCCCTCGGTACCCACCTCGCGCGCCACGCGCGTGACCTCGTCGGCGAACGACGAGAGCTGGTCCACCATCGTGTTGACCGTGTTCTTCAGCTCCAGGATCTCGCCCTGCGCGTCCACTGTGATCTTCTGACCCAGGTCGCCCTTGGCGACGGCCGTGGAAACCTGGGAGATGTTGCGGACCTGGCTGGTCAGGTTGCCGGCGAGCTGGTTGACGTTCTCGGTGAGGTCGCGCCAGGTGCCGGAGACGCCGCGCACCTGCGCCTGGCCACCCAGCTTGCCCTCGATGCCCACCTCGCGCGCCACGCGCGTGACCTCGTCGGCGAACGACGAGAGCTGGTCCACCATCGTGTTCACGGTGTCCTTCAGCTCCAGGATCTCGCCCTGGGCGGCCACCGTGATCTTCTGCGACAGGTCACCCTTGGCGACGGCGGTCGACACCTGGGCGATGTTTCGCACCTGCGCGGTCAGGTTCGACGCCATCGAGTTGACGTTGTCGGTCAGGTCCTTCCAGGTGCCCGCCACGCCCGGCACCTCGGCCTGGCCGCCCAGCTTGCCCTCGGTGCCCACCTCGCGGGCCACCCGGGTCACCTGCTCGGCGAACAGCCGCAGCGTGTCGGTGAGCGAGTTCATCGTGTCGGCCAGCTCGGCCACCTCGCCGCGCGCCCCGACCGTGATCTTCTGCGACAGGTCGCCCTTCGCGACGGCCGTCGCCACCTGGGAGATCGACCGCACCTGCCCGGTGAGGTTCGACGCCATGGTGTTCACCGAGTCGGTGAGGTCCTTCCAGGTGCCGGCCACCCCGCGCACGTCGGCCTGGCCGCCCAGCTTGCCCTCGGTGCCCACCTCGCGGGCCACCCGGGTCACCTCGTCGGCGAACGACGAGAGCTGGTCCACCATCGTGTTCACGGTCCGGCCGATACGCAGGTACTCGCCGCGCAGCGGACGACCGTCGATCTCCAGCGCCATGTGCTGGGACAGGTCGCCGTCGGCCACCGCCACGATGACCCGGGCGATCTCGGTCGTCGGGCGGCCCAGGTCGTCGATGAGCGAGTTGACCGCCCGCTGCCCCTCCGCCCACGAGCCGTCCAGGCCCTCGTCGTCCAGGCGTTCGGTGAGCCGCCCGTCGCGGCCGACGATCCGGCTGATCCGCCGCAGGTCCAGGTGCTGCCGTTCCTGCAACGACACCACGTCGTTGAAGGCGTCGGCGACCTCACCGGGCAGACCAGCCCGCCGGGGCAGGCGCACCCGCAGATCACCGCGCCCCACCCGGCGCAACGCCTCGACCAGTTCACCGAGGAGCACCTCGTGGTCGGACGCGGACGGGTCCGCGGTCAGCGACTGATTCACCGTGGCCATCGTTCCTCGCTCCGCTCGGGCTCGTGCGGTCACACGGGCCATCCCATCATTGTGCCGCGCGATCCGTCGAGGTCACCGCGTGTGATCGCGCGTCACGTGCGGTATCAACCCGGGTGGTGGGTTCGCCGGGACGCTTGGCACCCGGGGTGGGCGCGGTGGAGGATACGAAGGTGTCAGCGGAGGCAGGGCCGGCCAGCGGCGGCGCGGACGAGCGCGTCCGCCGGGTCCGCCTCCCCGCCGACCGCCGCACCCCCGCCGCGGCCCGCGCGCTGGTGCGCACCATGCTGCTCGAAGCGCGGCTGCCCGAACTGCTGAACGAGGCGCTGCTGCTCACCACCGAGCTGACCACCAACGCCGTCGAACACGCGCGTACCGAACTGGACATCGAGGTCGACACCGACCGCAACGGCCTCACCGTGACCGTCACCGACTTCGCCTCCGGCCCGGTCGACGAGCTGATCGTCGGTGTGCGCAACACCACGTCCGACATCACCGAGGTCGCAGCCCGAGGGCGCGGCCTGCTGCTCGTCGACCACTTCTCCAGCCGGTGGGGCACCACGTACCTGCCCACCGGCAAGGGCGTCTGGTTCCGCCTCGACCGGCCCGGCCCCGGCGGGTCCGCCCGGCCGTCGGCCGGCCCGCTGCGCGTCGCCGAACCGGACCGGAACGGCGACGGTACGCCGAGCGCCGCGGCCATGAGCGAGTTGATGCAGCTCACCCCCGACTCGTACGCCGACGAGCCACTGCCCGAGTTCGCCACCGGACTGCTGACCCGGGTCGCCGAGATGGTCGGCGCCGCCGGTGGCACGGTCCGGCTCGACCGGGGCGACGGACTCGGCACCCAGGTCTTCGCCCGGTACGGCCGCCCGCCGCGCGAGGGCAACGAGCTGCTGCGCGTACCGCTGGCGGTGCACCGCCCGTACTCCGGCGAGCTGGAGCTGGACGCGGCGCCCTCGGCGTACGCCCGGCCACTCGCCGTACTGGCCGCCGAACGGCTGTCGCTGCACCTGGAGAACGACCGGCTGCGCCGCGCCGACGTACGCCGCTCCACCTGGCTGACGTTCCTGGCCGAGGCCAGTGAACTGCTCGCCCAGTCGCTCGACGTCGAACTGACCATGGCGCTCGTACCGCAGCTCGTGGTGCCCCGGCTCGGCCAGTGGTGCGCCGTGCACACCACCGACGAGTGGGGCCGGCTGCGCCTCGCCGCGTCCAGCCACGCCGACGAGGCGATGCTGCCGCAGCTGCACCGGATCCTCCAGGAGACCGGCCCCGACTCGATCCAGTCCCGGCTGCGCGAGGCGTCCCGCAACGCCGCCCAGGTGCCGCTCGGCGGGCCGATGGAGGGCTTCGCCGTACCGTTGATCGCCCGTGGCCAGCGGCTCGGCACCCTGGCCGTGGGCCGGCACCAGCGGCAGCGGCACGACCCGGACGAGGTGTCGGTGCTGGAGGACGTGGCCCGCCGCGCCGCCCTCGCCATCGAGAACGCCCGCATCCACGCCGAGCGCCGCCGGGTCGCCCAGACGCTCCAGCAGTCGCTGCTGCCGCCGGTCCTCCCGGTGGTCGAGGGCATCGGCTTCGCCGCCGAGTACGTCCCGACCGGCGACGACGCGGAAGTCGGCGGCGACTTCTACGACGTGCTCCCGCTGCCGGACGGCCGCTGGCTCGTGGTGGTCGGCGACGTATCCGGCAAGGGCGTACAGGCCGCCGCCGTGACCGGGCTGGTCCGGGACGTGATCCGGGTGCTCGTCGGCGACGGCAAACCGCTGCCCGAGGTGCTCGGCCGACTCAACGAGACGCTCGTCGAGCGCGGCGGCGGGCGCTACTGCACGCTGGCGCTGGCGGCTGTCGCACCCGGCGACGGCGACCAGCTCGACGTCTCGCTGCACCTGGCCGGCCACGACCGCCCGGTGCTGCTGCACGGCGGTGGCGGCGCGACGTTCGTCGGGGCCGGCGGTACGGCGCTGGGCCTGCTCGACACGATCACCACGCCGACCGCCGAGCTGACGCTCAAGCCCGGCGACGCGCTGATCTTCTACACGGACGGGGTCACCGAGCGGCGGCGCGGACGGGAGCTGTTCGGCACCGACCGGCTGCGCGAGTCGGCGGCGCCGCTGGCCGGGTACTCGGCCGACGTGGTGGCCGCCCGGCTGCGCGCCGCCACCATCGCGTTCTCGGTCGAGCCCCCACGCGACGACATAGCCATCCTGGTCCTCCGGAACGACACCCCCTAACCCCCGCCGCCTTCCCCGCCCGGGCGGGGAAGGCGGCGCCCGGGCGAGGCACCCCGTC
>NZ_RCVK01000138.1:0-1163 GCF_003667485.1 Micromonospora sp. BL1 | reverse complement strand
CAGCCGGCCACGCTCCCGAACCCCCACGTACTGGCCCGTCTCCAGCATCCGCGCGTCGAACCAGTTCCCCGGATACGCCACCGCGTACAACCCGGAAAGCTCCGCCGCGTCCGCCGGCCCCAACGGCTCACCCACCGCCGGCACCGCCGCCAGCCGGCCCGGATCCGTCAACGCCATCCGGTGATGCGCCGCCGCCTCCGACACCACGAACCAGCGCGACAGCACCGCCTCCAGACCGGGGGACAGGTGCGCCCACATCCGCGCCGGCAACACCGGCGCCGCCTCCGCCACCAGCGCGGCCAGATCCGCCACCCGATCCGGCGCCGCGAACGCCAGCAACGTCGGCAACTCCACCCCGTGATACAGCAACACCACCTGGTCGCCACGCCGGAACCACGACGTGTACGGCCAGAAGAAATCGTCCAGATCACCCAACTGGTACGCGTGCAACACCGGATCCCCGCCCAGCAGACCCGCCAGCACCGCCCGGTCGTGCTCCGCCCGCACCGCCACCGCGATCAGCCCGCCATCCACTGGTCGTAACCCAACCGGGCCACCAGCGCCAGCACCACCACCAGCAGCACCACCCGCACGAATCCGGCACCACGCCGCAACGCCATCCGCGCGCCCACCGCAGCCCCCACCACGTTGCACACCGCCATCGCCGCACCGAGCGCCCACCACACGTGCCCGGTCAACCCGAACACCACCAGCGCACCCAGATTCGTGCCCGCGTTCACGACCTTCGCCATCGCCGACGCGTGCACGAAATCCGAACCCAGAATCGCCGTGAACGCCAGCACCAGGAACGTGCCCGTACCCGGCCCGATCAACCCGTCGTACAGGGCGATACCCAGACCGGCCACCGCCACCGCCACCATCACCCGCGCCGGAGTCCGCCGCTGCGGCGACGCCACCACACCCAGCGACGGCCGCGCCAGCACGAACACCGCCACCGCCACCAGCACCACCAGCACCACCGGCCGGTACGCGCTACCCGGCACCGCACCCGCCAACGCCGCACCCAACCCCGCCGTCAGCACCGCCAACCCAGCCGCCGGACCCGCCACCGCCCAGTCCAGCTTCGTCCGCCGCGCGTACGTCACCGCCGCCGTCGACGTACCGAAGATCGCCGCCAGCTTGTTCGTGCCCAACGCCGTCGC
>NZ_RCVK01000054.1:0-1212 GCF_003667485.1 Micromonospora sp. BL1 | reverse complement strand
GTAGAGGGCGGGTTAGAGGGAGACGGGGCGGCCTCCCAGGGTTACCGTCAGGCGGCCGTCGGTGGTGGTGAAGGACCAGGCGAGGGCGCCGGAGTACGTGGCGCAGCGGGAGCCGTTGGTGCCGGACCAGAACTGGTTCGAGCCGTCCACGTTGCCGACCGTCTTGTCGTTGGAACCGCTGCCGGCGAAGCGGCAGGACGTGTTGCTCCGGAAGACCGAGGTGCCGGCGTCGAACGAGAAGTTGCGTTCGGTGTTGTCGATGCTCAGGTTGTTCGAGATCGTCATGGTGCCCGGGTTGCGGTTGTACGTGAACCCGTGCTTGCCGTTGCGGTACGCGATGGTGCGCCGGACGGTGTGGTTGACCGCGATGTCCTCGCCGCCGAGCTTGAAGCCGTTGCGGTCGCCGTTGCCGTTCTGCGTGCCGTTGCTCAGCGTGCCGTTGCTGTACGCGAGCGAGTCCTCGATGGTCACCGCGCCGATCGCGCCGGTGTCGGACTTCGTGTAGAGGTCCCACCCGTCGTCGATGTTGTGGTGCGACACCGCGTACCGGAAGACGTTGCCGCCGCCGACGGTGAGCTTGGCCGCGAAGCCGTCGGCGTCCTCGCCGTCGGAGTCGGCGTTGTCGTGCGACTCCACGCTGACCATCAGGTTGTTCGCGGGCCACTGGTCGCGCGGCGTGCTGGAGGCGATCCGGGACAGTTGCAGCCCGGTGTCGCGGTTGAAGCGGGTCACCGTGCGCTCGATGATGTTGTTGCTGCCGCCGACGAAGATCCCGTTGTCACCGGCCCGCTCCACCACGAGCCCGCGCACGTGCCAGTACGAGGCGTTGAGCGCCAGTCCCCGGTTGGCCGGGTCCTCGCTCATCGCCGAGAAGTTCAGGATCGGCGTCTCGCCCGGGTAGGCGTACAGGTTCTTGCGGGCGCTCGACGTGCCGTTGTTGCCGGCGGCGACGGTGACCGTCTGGGACAGGTTGTACGTGCCGCCGCGCAGGTAGATCGTGCCGCCCGCGCCGACCCGGGTGATCGCCGCGGCGATCGTGGTGGGGCTGGCCTGGGTGCCGGCGGCCCCGGCGGTGCCGTTCGGCGCGGCGTAGATCGCACCGCCGGTCGGCGGAGGCGTGCTGGGCGGAGGCGTGCTCGGTGGCGGGCTGCTCGGCGGCGGGCTGCTGGGCGGAGGCGTGCTCGGCGGGGCGCTGCTCGGCGCGGTGCTGGC
>NZ_RCVK01000366.1:0-1228 GCF_003667485.1 Micromonospora sp. BL1 | reverse complement strand
GGGCCGGGCGGGCCTACCGTGGCCGGCATGACACCGCAGTTCGATCTGGTCGGGACCGTGGTCACCGACATGGCCCGCACGCTCGACTTCTACCGGCGGCTGGGGCTGCCGATCCCGGCCGGCGCCGAGACCGAAGGGCACGTCGAGGTCACCCTGCCGAACGGCGTACGGCTGGCCTGGGACACGGTCGAGACGATCCGCAGCTTCTACCCCGACTTCGACCCGTCCGGCGGCAACAACCGGATGAGCCTGGCCTTCCGGTGCGCCGACCCGGCCGAGGTGGACCGCTGGTACGCCGAGCTGACCGGCGCCGGGCACCACGGTGAGCTGCCGCCGTGGGACGCGTTCTGGGGTCAGCGGTACGCGGTCCTGCACGATCCGGACGGCAACGGCGTGGACCTGTTCGCCCCGCTGCCCACGGCCGAGTAGACGCGAGCCGGCTCGCGGGCCGCTTCCGGGCCGGTCAGCTCGCCCGCGGGCGGCTTCAGGCCGGTCAGCTCGCCCGCGGGCGGCTCCGGGCCGGGGCGAGCAGCCGGGTCGGCGGCACCCCGGCCATCTCGCGTACCTCGCGGGTCAGGTGGGCCTGGTCGGCGTACCCGCTGCGCACCGCCACCTCGGCGAGCGGCGCGCCGGTGCGGGCCAGGTCCAGCGCGCGGCGCATCCGCAGGATGCGGGCCAGCGTCTTCGGGCCGTACCCGAACAGGGCCCGGCTGCGCCGGTGCAGGGCCCGCTCGCCGAGGCCGACCTCGGCGGCGGTCGCGGCGACGGTGGCCCCGGCGGCCAGGCGGGCGGCGACCCGCGCGCCGACCGGGTCGGGGCCGCCGGCCGCGCGCAGCCGGTCGCGGGCGACCCGGGTGAGCACCGAGGCGGCGTGGGCGTCGGCAGGACTGACGGCGTCGCGCCCGTCGCTGCGGATCGGCGCGGCCAGCGCTGTCTCGACCCGGTCGGTCCCCTCGGCGGCGGCGCGGCCCCACAGGTCGGCCAGCGGTACGCGGCGGTCCCGCAGTTCCTCGGCCGGCACCCCGAACACGGCCGGGCCGGTCCCCGGCGGCAGGCGCAGCCCGATCCACCGGTCCCCCGGCGCGGACCGCGACAGGTGCGCGGTGCGGTCCGGGCCGGCGACGAGCAGCCCGGACCGGCTGGACCAGAGCAGATCCAGGCACCCGTCCGGCAGCACGCGCGTCTCGCCCCCGCCGGAGACGCTGCTCCACAGCACCCCGCCCGGAAC
>NZ_RCVK01000113.1:0-1268 GCF_003667485.1 Micromonospora sp. BL1 | reverse complement strand
CGCCTGCCCGCGCCGAAGGTCAGCCGGCCGCCCCGCCCGACGCCGCCGGCCACGACACCCGAACAGGCGGCGGTGGGCGGCGAGGCGCTGGCCGGCACCGGGCTGGTCATGCCACCCGGCAGCCCCGCGCCCCCGGCGGTCACCGCCACCACCTGGCTGGTGGCGGACCTGGACACCGGCGCGGTCCTCGGCGCGTGCGGCCCACACGTCCCCGGCACCCCGGCCAGCACCCAGAAACTGCTGCTGGCCGCCACCATGCTGAGCCGGCTGGACCCCCAGCAGGTCGCCGTCGCCACCCGCGCCGACCTGGACATCGAGCCGGGCAGCTCGGCGGTCGGCCTGCTCGTCGGCGGCCGCTACAGCGTGGCGACGCTGTGGCTGGGCCTGCTGCTCCAGTCCGGCAACGACGCCGCGAACATGCTGGCCCGCCTCGGCGCCGGCAGCGCACAGGCCGGCGTCGCCGAGATGAACGAGCAGGCCCGCCGGCTCGGCGCCGGGCAGACGCACGCGGTCACACCGTCCGGCCTGGACGGTCCCGGCCAGATCACCAGCGCGTACGACCTGGCGCTCATCGCGCGGGCCTGCTTCGCCGACGCCGCGTTCCGCCGGTACGCGCTCACCGAGCGCACGCAGATCCCGGCCCAGCCCGCGCTGAAGAAGGGCGGGTTCCAGATCCAGAACGAGAACCAGCTCATCTACCGCTATCCCGGCGCGCTCGGCGGCAAGACCGGCTTCACCGAGCTGGCCCGGCACAGCTACGTCGGTGCCGCGCAGCGGGACGGACGCCGTCTCGTGGTGACGCTGCTCGGCGCCGAGGCCCGCCCGGTACGCGGCTGGCAGCAGGGCGCCCAGCTGCTCGACTGGGGCTTCCGGCTGCCCCGGGACGCCTCGGTCGGCCGGCTGGTCGAGCCGGGCGAGCGGGACGCCGAGGCGGCGCAGCCCCGACAGGCGGCGGCCGCCGAGCCCACCCGTACCGCCTCCCCGCCGTGGCGGGGGCCGGCCGGGACGGCACTGCAACGCATCGGCGACGGGGACTGGCGGGTGATCGTGCCGGTCGCCGGCCTGCTCGCGCTCACCGTGGGCGGGGTGGCGGCGGTGCTCGCCGCCCGCCGGGGCCGCGCCCGCAGGCGGGGACGCCGCCGCGCCTGAGCGGGGGGCACCCTACCGCGCGGTCCCGGCGCCGGAACGCGAATCCCGGAGCCGGTGACCCGTTCGGGTCGGCGTGGCTACCGTCCGGGTCATGAGGACCTGGGGACCCTTCGTGGCGG
>NZ_RCVK01000055.1:0-1278 GCF_003667485.1 Micromonospora sp. BL1 | reverse complement strand
CAGTTCGAGAACAAGCCGGTGTACGTGGTGAGCAGCACCTTCACCGGCGGAGTGTGCGCCAACGGCGGGGCGGGCGCCGTCGGGTCGGGACCTGACTGGTGATCATAAAGTTGGCGGGGCGACACGCCGATGAAGGAGCCGTCAACTTCATGATCGACAGGGCGGGGTGAGAGCGGCGTGCGCAGGCCGAGGGCTCAGGCGGCGATCATGAGGTTGACGGCGCGACACACCGACGGGGAGGCCGCCAACTTCATGATCGACGGGACCGGACGGGACAGCGCGGGGCGAACCGGTGGGGAGGGGGAGAGTGTCAGGAGATCTGGGCGCCCAGGAAGAAGATGCCGGGGTGGCCCTTTGTCTCGAAGCCTCGGCTGGGGTTGCGGCGCAGCGTCGAACTGTCGATCTTCAGCGTGCCGGTGCGGTTGTTGCTGACGAAGAAGATCGCGCCGCCGCCCTCGTTCGCGCTGTTGTCCTCGATGACCGTGCCGGCGATCCGCACCGCGAACTCGTTGCCGTCGCAGTAGATCGCGCCGCCACTACCGCCGCCCGGCGTTCCGCCCCGGGCCGGGTTCGCGCCGGTGCCGACCGCGCGGTTGTCGCGGAAGACGCTGTTCAGCACCGTCCAGGAGACGCCGATGCTGCTCAACGCCCCGCCGTTGGCGCACACTCCGCCGGTGAAGGTGCTGCTCACCACGTACACCGGCTTGTTCTCGAACTGGCTGAGCACGCGCAGCGCGGCGCCGCCGAGATCCGGGCCGGTACGGCCGCAGCGGTTGTCGACGAACCGTGAGTTGATCACGGCGAATCGCCCGCCGCGTACGAAGATCGCGCCGCCCCCACCGCCCTCGGTCCGCTCGCCGGTGGCGTCGCCGTCGGCGAACGTCAGGTTCTGCACGGTGAGCCGCGGGTGGTCCTGGTTCTGGCAGTGCGAGGTGGTGAAGCCCTGCGCCTGGTCGCACGTGTTCATGTAGAGGATGCGGCGCTTGCCGCCGCCGCTGAGCGTGACCTTGCCGCCGCCGTCCAGTACGACGCGCGGGCCGTGCGAGTTCACCACCTTCGCGGTGGCCTTCATCGTGATGGTCACCGGCGCGGGCCCGCAGTCGAACGTGATCACACCACCGGCCGCGACGGCCTTCACCACCGCCTCCGAGGTGCAGCTCGCCGGGGTGCCGCTGCCGACGGTACGGGTCGGGCGCGAGGTGTCCACCGGACGCGCCTCGGCGGGCACGCTCGCCCGGCCGGCGGGGTTGCCGGCGCGGAACGCCACGGTGGCGGGGG
>NZ_RCVK01000263.1:0-1076 GCF_003667485.1 Micromonospora sp. BL1 | reverse complement strand
GGGGGTGCACGACTCGCCCACCGCCGAATGGGTGGTCGCCGCGATCCTCTCCTCGCTGCGCGGGTTCGCGCCGCTGGCCCGCGCCCAGGCGCGGCGCGAGTGGGCGTACGACGAGGTGGCGCCCACCGACGAGCTGGCCGGCAAGCGGGTGCTGATCGTCGGCGCCGGCTCGATCGGCACCGCGGTACGCGACCGGCTCGCCCCGTTCAAGGTGAGCTTCACGCTCGTGGCCCGTACGCCGCGGCCCGACCAGGGCGTGCACGGGGTCGACGAGCTGCCCGCGCTGCTGCCCGAGGCGGACGTGGTGGTGCTGCTGGTGCCGCTGACCGAGCAGACCCGGGGCATGGTCGACGAACGTTTCCTCGCCGCGATGTCTGACGGCGCGCTGCTCGTCAACGCCGCCCGGGGACCGGTGGCCCGCACCTCGGCGCTGGTCGCCGAGCTGACCTCGGGCCGCCTGCGCGCGGCGATGGACGTCACCGACCCGGAGCCGCTGCCCGCCGAGCATCCCCTGTGGGAGCTGCCGAACGTGCTGCTCACCCCGCACGTCGGCGGCTCGGTACGCGGGCTGCTGCCCCGCGCGTACCGCCTGGTGGGCGAGCAGTTGCGCCGGTACGTGGCCGGGGAGGAGCTGACGAACCGGGTGGTCGACGGCTACTGATCGCCGGCGGTGCCGGAGAGCTCCTGGCCGGTGACGGCGACCAACTGGGGCAGGTCGGTGGCGCGTACCGCCGGCAGCACCACGACCTCGCCGTCGTCGAGCCGGGCCACCGCCCGGCCCCGGGCGTCACCGGCGAGTTCGGCGACCCGGTCCCACGGCACCCGGCGCTGCCCGACGAGCGCCCGCAGCCGCAGTTCCCGGGCGTCGGCGTCGGTGCCGGCCCGCCACGCCCAGACCGCGACGGCGAGCGGTACGAGCAGCACCCAGAGCAGCCACCAGCGGGCGGAGGCCAGCGGCAGCGCGCCGATGAAGGCGACGATCGCGGCGACCAGGATGGCCTGGTTGTGACGGAAACGGACGGTATCGGCGCGGCTCACCCCCCGATGATCCCACCCGGCCGGTCCTCGCCACCCCG
>NZ_RCVK01000056.1:0-1281 GCF_003667485.1 Micromonospora sp. BL1 | reverse complement strand
AGATGTGTATAAGAGCCAGCGTTGAGCGCGTTCAGCACGGCGGTGTACGCCTGCTTCTTGTTGCCGCTGCCGTCGAACAGCAGCGGGGTGCCGCTGGCCCGCCAGGAGTCGGTGTCGCGGATGCCCCAGACGGTGATGCCGTTGCAGCGCGGCACGGCCAGGCAGTCCCGGGTCACGTTGCCGTACGACGTGGCCTGGCTGCTGCCCGAACCCTCGATGTCCAACTCGGTGATCTGCACGTCGACGCCGAGCGCGGCGAAATTCTGCAGCGTGGTGCGGTAGTTGCTCGGGTACGGCGACCCGCTGTTGAAGTGCGACTGAAGCCCGACGCAGTCGATCGGCACGCCCCGGGTCTTGAAGTCCCGGACCATGTTGTAGACGGCCTGGGTCTTGGCCCACGACCAGTTGTCGGTGTTGTAGTCGTTGTAGCAGAGCTTGGCGCCCGGGTCGGCGGCGCGGGCGGCACGGAACGCGGCCTCGATCCAGTCGTTGCCGGTCTGCTGGAGGTTCGAGTTGCGGCGGGCGCCGTTGTTGCCGTCGTCGAACGCCTCGTTCACCACGTCCCAGGAGTGGATCTTGCCCCGGTAGTGGGTGGCGACCTGGGTGACGTGGTTGATCATCGCCTCGCGCAGCGCGCTGCCGGACAGGCTTCCCGTCCACCCGGGCTGCTGCTGGTGCCAGAGCAGCGCGTGGCCGCGCACCCGCATGCCGTTGGCCTGAGCGTGCGCGACGAGCCGGTCGCCGGCGCTGAAGTTGAACTGGTTCCGGGACGGCTCGGTGGCGTCCCACTTCATCTCGTTCTCGGCGGTGACCATGTTGAACTCGCGGTTCAGGATGCCGACGTACGTGCTGTCGGACAACTTGTTCACCGCCACCGCCGTGCCGAAGTACCGGCCCTGCTCCGCCGCCGACGCGCCGAGCGTCGTGCCGGCGCTGGCACTGGTCGCCACCGCTATCGTGGCGGCGACCATCGCGGCCCCCGCCACCATCGCGACCACAGCGGTCCGCGGGCGTGACCGGGCTGCCGCGCTCCCGCTGCCGCGGGCGAGCACCTTGTCCATCTGAACGCCTCTCTAGCCTGTCAATGGGATCGGCTCGCCTCGGCCACCGCCCGCCACGACGTCGGCTCCGCGCGGCCGCCCGGTGGCCGCGCCAGGTGAGGGAGTGACTCCCCGGCACATCGTGAGTGGATCGAAGCGAATCTCTGCCCGGAGCCTACCGGAAGCGTTCCGAAAACTTAATCACCTCGATATGTCGACATCGGGGCACGCGGTGCCGGGT
>NZ_RCVK01000394.1:0-1377 GCF_003667485.1 Micromonospora sp. BL1 | reverse complement strand
GGTCACGTCCGCGCTGATGGTGTAAGAGACGGCCATCGCGTGATCCGGTCTGATGCTATGCGGCGATCGGGGTGGGGTCGGGTTGGTCGGTGTCGTGTTGGCTGGTGTCGACGGTGATCAGGCGGGCTTTGGCGAGGAGTTCCAGGCCCATGTAGCGGCGACCCTCGGTCCACTCGTCGGTCTGCTCGGCCAGGACAGCACCGACAAGGCGGATGATCGCCGCCCGATTGGGGAAGATCCCGACGACGTCGGTGCGGCGGCGGATCTCCTTGTTCAGTCGCTCCTGCGGGTTGTTCGACCAGATTTGACGCCAGATCTCGCGCGGGAAACTGGTGAACGCGAGGAGGTCATCGCGGGCGGCGTCGAGGTGTTCGGCCGCGGCGGGGAACTTCGCTTCGATCGTGGCCACGACCCGCCGGAACTGGGCGTGGACGGCGTCGGCATCAGGCTGGTCGAAGATCGTGCGCACGAGGGTCGCGATCCACGGCTGCGCCGACTTCGGCACCTTCGTGAGCAGGTTGCGCAGGTAGTGGGTGCGGCATCGTTGCCAGGTGGCGCCGGGCAGGGCGGCGCCGATCGCGGCGACGAGGCCGCGGTGGGCGTCGGAGATGACCAGTTGGACGCCGGAGAGTCCGCGGGCGGTCAGGCTGCGCAGGAACGCCAGCCAGCCGGCGCCGTCCTCGTCCGAGGCGACGTCGACGCCGAGGACTTCACGCTGGCCGTCGGCGTTGACCCCGACCGCGATCAGGGCGTGGACGTTGACGGTCCGGCCGTGTTCGCGGACCTTCATGGTCAGCGCGTCCATCCACACGAACGTGTAGTGGGCGGCGTCCAGGGGTCGGTTGCGGAACGCCTCGACCTGGGCGTCGAGGTGGGCGGCCATCTCCGAGACCTGCGACTTCGACAACTGCCGGATGCCGAGGGTCTCGACCAGCTTCTCCACCCGCCGCGTCGACACCCCGAGCAGATAGCTCGTGGCGACCACCGAGACCAGGGCCTGCTCTGCCCGTCGCCGGTGCGTCAGCAGCCAGTCGGGGAAGTAGCTGCCCTGACGGAGCTTGGGGATCGCCAGGTCGATCGTTCCGGCGCGGGTGTCCCACTCCCGAGGCCGGTAGCCGTTGCGAGAGTTGACCCGCTCGTCGCTGCGTTGCCCATAGCCGGCTCCGCAGATGGCATCGGCCTCGGCGGACATCACCGCCTGCGCGAACATTTTGATCATCGCCTGCAACACGTCCGGCGACGCGCCCTCGATCTGCTCGCGCAGCAGGTCAACAGGGTTCACACTCTCTGAAGCGGCCATCGCGTCCTCTCTTCCTTCTCTGACTTGGTCGTCTTGAAGGATCGACGCGATGGCCGTCTCTCATCTACGCAACACGC
>NZ_RCVK01000087.1:0-1432 GCF_003667485.1 Micromonospora sp. BL1 | reverse complement strand
GTGTCGGCGAGGGGCGCGGCCGAGTCCCCGGTGGACGCTCGTGCCGGACCGGCGTTCGATCCCGGCGTCTCCGCCACGGCTTCCGGAGCCTGCACCACGGCTGACGGTTCGTCGTCGACGGTGCGCATGGTCGGCAGCGGTGCACCTCGGGAAGCCGCCGAGGCCCCGACCGACGGCACCCCACTACGGTCGCCATCCGCCCGCTCGATCGAGTCGTCGCCGGCCGGAGATCTTGGTACGAAACGGCCCCCAGAGGGGCCGAAATCGTCCAAGATCTCTGGCGGCTCCGGGGTTTCTGTGGGCTGGGGCTGGGCTGGCCGGAACCATGCCTCGGCACCGGGGGAGGGCGGAGGCGTCTTCTCCGCCGAGCGGCGGTTCTCCGACTGCTCGTCGCTCCGGTTGGTGGTGGCGTCGGCTCCGGCACGGTCCGAGCTCTGGGCGGGCCGAGCGGCCGCGTCCGTTCCGGGGCGGTCCGTGCCCTGGGCGGCCCGGGCGACGGCGTCGGCTTCGGGACGGTCCGTTTCGGGACGGTCCGTTGTCTGGGTACGGCGGGCGGCCGCGTCGGCTTCGGGACGGCCGCCGTCCGTGTCCGGCGTGGGCCGGCTGCTCGTCTGGGATGTCGCGCCACCGTCGGCGTCGCGACGGTCGGCCTCCGCGCCTGGGACGGGTCGGGTGCCGGTGGCTGGCACGGGTACGGCGCCCGTGTCCGTACCGGGGCGGCTGGGCGTACCGGCCTGCGGCTCGACGGCGGACCGCTGCACGGCCTGCGCCTCCGGACCGGCAGGCTGCTCCGCCGGTTCGATCGGAGCAGTCGGAGCAGTCGGAGCAGTCGGCACGGTCGGCTGGGCCGGGACGGGGCCGGGATAGGCCGGCGGCGCGGGACGGGCCGACGCGGCCTGGGTCGGCTGGGCCGGATCGACCGGAGGCGGGCCCTGACGTTCTTCCGTCCGCCCCCGCGACGGCGTGGTGCGGGTGGACTCCTCGCTTCGCTCCGCCCGTCCGGTGCCGATCGGAGCCTGCGCACCGTGGCTGGGCGAGCCGACGACCGGCGTGGCCGAATCGGAGACCGGTGCGCCGGCAAGCGGCGTGCCCGAGGCGGGCCCGCCGGAGACGGGCGGGCCGGAGACGGGCGGGCCGGAGACGGGCCTGCGGGAGTCCGGCATACCCGGGACGGGTGCGGTGGTCACCGGGCTCGCGGAAGCGGGCACACCGGACGTGGAACCCGAAGGCGTGCCGCCCGCGGGTACGCGGGGCGGCCGACCGGAAGACGCGTCGCGGGGGTCCGGTGCCGGCATCCGCCGCTGCTCGTCCGCATCAGCAGGTGGCACGGGCCGCAGCGGGGCGTCGCCGGCCGACGGCGCCCCGTCGCCGGGACGTACGGGCGTGCGCGGTGCCGACAGTGAATCCGGCCCCGACGGGGCGGGACGGGGAC
>NZ_RCVK01000057.1:0-1787 GCF_003667485.1 Micromonospora sp. BL1 | reverse complement strand
GGCCGGCGCGGCGCCGGCCAGCGCGCCCGCGGCGGCGCCGCCGAAGCCGAGCACCAGCGCGCCGACCGCGCCGGCCCGGACCACGCCGCGCCGGGAGATCTCGGTGCCGACCACGTCCCCGAAGTACGGGTTGTCGGTCGGGTTCGGCACCGGGTGGTCACACGCGTTGCCGCACCGGTACAGACAGGTCATCGCGTCGCGGCTGCCGTGGCGGGTGCCACCGAGCAGCGGAAGCAGGCGAGGCCGGTCGCTCATGTGGTGGAGCCTCCTGATCTCAACGTCGGAAGGCGCGCGGGTGATCGGCTCGCGCGCTCACCCGCCGGACGCTGCCAGGGCACGGTGAGCGGCGATCGGCCCGGACCTGAACCGGACGTGAACAGCTCCGCGCTGACCTGCGGATGAACCGTTCGGCGTCACGGCACGTATGGAAGGGCGAACGCATCGCCGGTTTCCCCGCCGCCGGAAGCGAGGTACCGCCATCAGTGACCACGACGCCCAACTGCTGCGCGCGCTGCACGACGAGCATGCCGACGCGCTGTACGCGCACGCCCTGCGGCTGGTCAACGGCGATCGGCCCCGGGCCGAGGATCTCGTACAGGAGACGCTGCTGCGCGCCTGGCGGCACCCCGAGTCGCTGGACCCGCGACGCGGCTCGGTACGCGCCTGGCTGTTCACCACCGCGCGGAACCTCGCCATCGACGCCTGGCGGCGGCGCTCGGCCCGGGTCGGCGAGGTCTACACGGACGAACTGCCCGAGACCGCCGAGACGGTCGACGAGACCGAGCGCGCGGTGGAGGCGTGGACGGTCGCCGAGGCGCTCAACCGGCTCAGCCCGACCCACCGGGAAGTGCTGGTGGAGTGCTTCTACCAGGGGCGTTCGGTGGCGGAGGCGGCGGCGCGGCTGGGCGTACCACCGGGCACGGTGAAGTCGCGCACCCACTACGCGCTGCGCTCACTACGGTTGGCGCTGGCCGAGATGGGGGTGACCGGGTGACACGCTGCGAGTTCGCGCACGACGACGGGGCGTACGTGCTCGGTGCCCTCGCACCGGCGGACCGGGTCGCCTACGAGCGGCACCTGGCCGGGTGCGCGCAGTGCCGGGAGGCGGTGGCCGAGATCGCCGTGCTGCCCGGCCTGCTGGGCCGGCTCGACCCGGCCGGGCTGGAACAGTTCCTGGAGGTCGGGCCGGAGACGTCGCGGGTGCCCGCGCTGCTCGACGCCGCGCGCGAGCGCAAGCGCCGCGACCGGTCCCGCTCCCGCCGACGGTACGCACTGACAGCGCTCGCCGCCGCCGCGCTCGCCGTGCTGGCGGGCGTCGGCGTGGGGCTCGTGCAGTCGCCCGCCGAGCCGTCCAAGCCGCCGGTGGCGCTGGCCTCCATGCGGCCGGTGGCCGGGACGGTGCCGGTGCACGCCGAGGTGGGGCTGACCGAGACGCCGTGGGGCACCGAGGTCACCATGCACTGCGGGTACGACAGGCGGGCCGGGCACCGGGAGGCGTACACGTTCCGGCTGGTGGCGCACGGCCCGGACGGCGCGACGGAGCAGATCGGCTCCTGGCTCGCCGCTCCCGGGGACGACCTGCGCTTCTCCGGCGTCACCCGCTTCACCAAGGGCGAACTGGTCCGCCTGGAGCTGCTCCGAGGAACAAACGCCCCCGTCCTGGCCTACGACCTCCGCTGACCCCGCCCGTCGCCCTCACTCTCCCGCCCGCTCTCCCCGTCGATCTTGCACTCCTGGCCCTCGGCGCGGGTGGTTCGCCCCTTTCGCCGGGGCAGCATGTGCAAGAT
>NZ_RCVK01000323.1:0-47162 GCF_003667485.1 Micromonospora sp. BL1 | reverse complement strand
ACCCACACCCGCCACCGCCCCGCCGGACCAATCTGGCAACTCCACGGCCACCCCGGCCCACTCGCCCTCGCCGACCTCGCCACCACCACCTCCACAACGCCCACCACCCACAAGCCGCCGAGCTGACCAAGCCGGCGGCGACCTCCCGGGCGACTTGACCTTCACCAGGAGGTGAGCGTGGATGGCTCCCGCCAGAGCCGACGCGCGGCGACACCGTGACCACCGCGCATCCGGCAAGCCCATGAGGGTGCCCCCGACGAAGGGCCTACCGATGCCCAAGCCTCACCGCGAACGACCCGGACGCCTCGCCGCAGTACCCGACGACATCACCGACCCCCTGCTATGGCGCCTCGCCATCGACGTCCTCGCCGCCCACCAACCCGAACACGACGGCAACTGCCGCAACCTGCAGTGCGCCGGGCAAACCGGCATCTGCACCGCGGCATCCAACGCCCGCCGAGCGCTCACACTCGCCCGAACAGCCACACGCCCCGCCAACCCCGCACCCCTCCCAGCACAGCGGGGAGCGGCACCAAGACCACCCGCACGACCCAGCAGGGACTTCATCGGCTGGTTCACGACACCCAAGCCGGCCCCGGCTACCGAACTGCCTGATCCTGGATCCCGGCGAAGACCGATCACATCACTGCGACACGTCGCGTAACACCGACACCCCACAGGCCATCCCCTGACGACCAGCGCCTGGTTGATACTGGAACGCAACCTTCTCCCGCACCGCCGCCAGCCGCGCCAAATAGCTCGTCAAACTCGTCGGATCCCGCCGTAGCCTTGCGGGAGCCGACAGCCCGTTCTACGGCATCGTCGCTGACGCGAGGCGGCGTCGCAGGTCCTCGACGACGCTGAGGGCCTCTTCCTCTTCGACGTCGCCGGCCCAGCGATGGCGCCAGGCCGAGCCGTCGGTGAGCACCACATCGAGTGCCCGCGTCGCCAAGTCCAGCAGCGACGAGCTGACTTGAATGTCGCCGCGTCCGACGAGGAACCACGGGGCGTAGGCCGAGTTCGAGGCCGGCGCGCCGGTGAGCGACTGCAGCGCAGTCGCGGCAGCGGCGACCGCGCGAGCGGCCTCGCCCGCTGTGAGGTTCGACCCGCTCGCCACAGCCGCCGCGAGAGCCTGCCGCAGATGCTCGGTGCGTTGGTCGGGTGCGCTGGCCTCCAGGGCGCCGCACCACTCGACCGCATCGTCGTTGTCGAACGGACCGAGCTGCCAGACCGCCATCGCACCTCCTCTGACCCGCGTAACCAAACCAAAATCACAACGTCGACCACTTGCGGGATCGGTCGCCGCTTGTCCACAAGCGTCGGGGCGAGCGGCGACGCGCCCAGAGCCTACCCCCAAGATCGACAACTCCGCGGTATGCTCCTGTCGTGTCCGAGCCGCCAGGAAAGCCAATCATGGACCGCACCTCGGTAGAGCTCTTCGCGGGTGGCGGCGGTTTGGCGATGGCCGTCCATCGCGCCGGCTTTCGTCCCCTTCTGATCAACGAACTCGTCAAGTACGCGTGCGAGACCCTCAAAGCCAACGCGGCCACCCCCCGGGGCGAGACCGAACATATCCCCTCTCCTGGTGAGCGATGGCCTCTGGTCGAGGGAGACGTACGTAACGTCAATTTCGACTACTTGTGGGACCGCGTTGACCTGCTCGCCGGAGGGCCGCCCTGCCAGCCCTTCAGTCTGGGTGGCGTCGCCAAGGGTGACGAGGACAAGCGCAACATGTTCCCGGAGATGTTCCGCGCCATCCGCCAGCTCCAGCCGAAGGCAGTCATCTGCGAGAACGTGCGTGGCTTGTTGCGTCCGTCCTTCAAACCGTACTTCGACTACATCGAGCGGGAGTTGCGCCTGCCGTTCGAGGAGCGCGACGAGGACACCACGTGGCGCGAGCACGACGAGGTGCTACGGAAGCGACTCGACGAGGCCCCGACGGACCCGAAGCGGCGGTACGAGGTCGTGACCACGAGGGTCAACGCCGCCGACTACGGTGTCCCTCAGGTCCGCAACAGGATCATCATCGTGGCGTTCAGGTCCGACCTTGGTGTCGATATCAACCGCTTCAAGGAGGCCGTGCGCCCGCGATACTCGGAAGCGGCGTTGATCCGGTCAATGCTGGACGGCTCCTACTGGAAGCGGCATCGGGACGTCCCCGCCCATGTGCGTCGACGCGTCATGTCCCGATTGCCCGACACACCACCCAGGGCCGACGACACCCTTCCATGGCGTACCCTGCGGGACGCCATCAAAGGACTCGACGGCCAATCCTCCCTTCCCCCAGTGCCGTGGGACCGACTCGACCGACGCGAGTACCACCTCGGTGGCGTCACCGACCACATCGGCTGGCCGGAAGCCCGCATCTACGCCGGCCACACTCCAAACGAGCTCGATCGACCAGCCAAGACTGTCAAAGCCGGAGTACATGGGGTGCCCGGCGGGGAGTCGGTGCTCCTGACCGACGACCCACTACCCGAACCGGTCGACGGGGCCGCCTATCCGTACCGCCACCGCTACATGACCGTACGCGAGACAGCGCGAGTCATGACCTTCCCCGACACCTGGAAGCTCGCCGGCCCCCGTGGTGAGCAGATGCGCCAACTAGGCAACGCCGTCCCCGTCATGCTCGGCGAGTTCTTCGCCCGAGCCATCGCCACAGCCCTTGACGAGGCCGAGAGCAAGCCGTGACCACATCGGCACGGGCCGAACAGCACTGGGCGGAGAAGCCACCGGAGCCGAGGGCGTGGAAAGGGCGAAACGGCCGTAACCGACGAGCGGCCGCAGCCGAGCAGGACCGAGCCGCGGGCGGGGCGGACCGTCGGTGGGTCGACCTCGGCGATGGACGCCGGGCACGAGCCTCCGTCGAACTCAAACTGCTACCGCGCACGCGGCGAATTCGCGCCTACCTGCGTTGGTCGGATCGTGGTCGCTCACCCGCCCGCTACCTTGGGCCGGTCGAACACGCCAGCCGGGCGGAGAATCTCGCCGAGGGATGGCGACTCGCGTGGGCGCGAGGGCTCCTCGCGGCACCGGACACCGCCCAGACCTCATGGGCCAAGAGCCCGGCGGTAAGAGCGGTAATGCGTGCCAACAAGAGCCGCGACACCGGCCCAGAACGACGAATTCGTACGCTGCTCCACAAGGCGGGCCTGCGATACCGGGTCAACGCTCGCCCACTACCCACGCTCCGACGCACCGCCGACATCGTGTTTCCCACCGCTCGTGTCGCGGTTTTCGTGGACGGCTGCTACTGGCACGGATGCCCCGACCACTACCGTCCCGCTCGAGCCAATGATCAGTTCTGGCGCGAGAAGATCGACGGGAACCGCGCCCGAGACCGGGAAACGGACCAACTGCTTGCCGATGCCGGATGGGTTGTTGTCCGAGCCTGGGAACATGAGAACCCCGTTAACGCAGCCGAACGCATCGGTCAGATCGTCCGCCGGGCGTCGCATGAGCGGCGGGCCGCGCGACCGGCCTGAGGTACGGGCGACACGCTGCGGTCGGCACCGAATGTACCTGCCGACACGGCGGGGCAGGACATCAGGTCGTCCGGCCTGGGATGAGGATTAGGTCGCCGGATTGCGGCCAGAGGTCGGCGACGGTCGTGCGCCACCTGGACGGTGATGTTCAGGGATATCTTTACCCATTCTTCTCTCCAGGCGGGGCCACATTCAGCTCGTGCGGCCCACCGCGAGAATCCTCGCCTAACAGGGTCCGGTGCCTCTCTTACATCGAGCCAGCCGGGACATCCCGGCAGGTCTCGGTCGACGGGATGATCTCACCGAAGCATGCTGGTGGTGCCACCACAGGTACCTCTCCTGGGGCGGCGAGGCGGCGTCGGGCAGCAGAAGCCATTCCGCCAGCGGAGGACGACCGAACGCCGCCCGCGTGGCCGGGTCGGCCCGGGCCGCTGCCGCGAGCGCGGGCTTGAGGTGAATACGCAGGCCGCCGTTGACGGTCATCAGGCCGGTGTCGACATCATGGGTCGGGCAAGCGGCCAGCCCGTTACGCGCGTCGAGCCGTTCGGCGTGTTGCTCACTCGCCACGGCTTGATGTGGCTGGGCGACAAGCATCTGTGCCGCCCGGCTGCCCGATAGGTCGACTGACAACCCGCAGAACACGCATCGGTGCGTGGTTGCGGAGCACCTCCCGGCGAACCGATGCTGACCGATCCGTAGTGCGGCGACCAGGAGACGCTCGGTCACCCGTTCCTCCAGGGCACTCCGCTCCCGCAACCACCCCGCCGCCGCCGACGGCCGCACGGCGGCGGCGACATCTACCTCGTCCAACTCGCGCTGGCCGATAAGAACTAGTTCCCTGTCATCGTCAGTCCGAGGAAGTCAGGCAACGCCTCCGGCGTGATATCGACGTCACGCGCGGCCATCAGGACGAGCCGGTAGACAGCGCCGACCCGCCCCGGCTCGCACAGGAGCTGAGCCGCGACCTCGACCTCGTGCTTAGCGCCGTCGCGTCGGCTCCCGTCGAGGTTGGCCATCTTCGCCCCGGACCACCACCGCTTCCAACGCAGGCCCGTCAGATGCGGCAGCAACGCCGGAATGATCTCCATCCGGCACCCCACCCGAACTACGGACCAACGCGACTGACAAATGTGTGCCAGAGCCAAGGTTTGGGGCGGCGTTGACATCTAGATCTAGACTTCGAGTTCCACGATCCGTGGGCAGAGGACGCCCCACACGGTCCCCGCGCTTCTCGAGCGAGTCATCGCCGGCAGCGTCCACAACTCGTTGACTCGGGAGATAAGCGACCGATGACTGCTCGGCTCAGCAGCCTCAACCTCACGCCGTCGCCACGAATATTGGAGATGATCGCCGAGGTCGACCTGCAGCTTCATCAATGCCTCGGAGAGTTGATCGACAACTCGTTGGACGAGCTGATCGAAGCCTCGACGCGAGACCGATCGCTGGAGCCTCGGATCGACATCACGCTGCCGACCTCCGGCGCGGCCGGAAAGTCGTCGGTCATTACGGTGGGCGACAACGGTCGGGGCATGTCGCCCGAGCGGCTGCAGCGGGCGCTTAGCGCCGGCACTTCAGGCAAGCAGCGCTTTGGCAGTCTCGGCCTGTTCGGCATGGGATTCAACATCGCCACGGCGCGTCTCGGAGCCGTCACCGAGGTCAGGACCGGGTGTCGGGGTGACGATCAGTGGGTGATCGCGACGATCGATCTCAGGGCGATGCAGCGCGAGTCCACCTATCAGGTCCCGTTGCGTTACGAGGACAAGTCGCGTGAAGAGCACGGCACGCTGGTCACCGTCACCAAACTTCGCGAAGACATGGTGACTCGGCTGAAGTCCACACGCGCGATCAAAGAGACGATGAGCCTCTTGGGACGCGTGTACACGTACATGCTGCGGAACCCACAGGCTGGCCACTCGGGTGCCGAGCTTATGGGTGGGGCCAATCAGCGCCTGTACGTCAACGGTCGCCCGGTCGCGCCCCACCTTCCATGCGTCTGGGACCCAAGCCGTTCCGTGCCCTATAAGGGCTCGGACGTCCATGCCGGCGACAGAATCAACATCCCGCTCACCAACGCGTACGCCTGCATGAACTGCGGCCGCTGGTACAGCGTGGCCCACGAGGAGTGCGTCGACTGCGAGAGTACCGACATCGAGGAGCGGGAACGGCGGATCTGGGGCTGGCTCGGCATCCAGCGGTACGCCGACAAGTCCGACTTCGGACTGACATTCCTGCGCCACGGCCGGGCGATCACGTACCAGGACAAGTCCCTGTTCAGTTGGGAGACCCCGGACGGTGACTTTGAGCTGGAGTATCCGGTGGAGCTCGGTATGGGACGGATCGTCGGCGAGATCCATCTCGACCACGCGCCGGTGAACGTGCGGAAGAACAACTTCGATACCTCATCACACGAATGGCGTTTCATGGTCGAGAAGATCCGTGGGCCGGAGCCTCTCCGGCCGCAGATCGCCATGCGTCTGGTCGGACGCGAGAACGCGTCTCCGTTGAGCCGTTTCTTCAACGCCTACCGCGAGAACAAGCCGGGAGTTCGTTACCTCGTCCCGGGTAACGGCACCACCTCGATCCATGAGACCGCCAAGGGCTGGGCGAGCAAGTTCCGCGCCAACGATCCCGAGTACCTCACCGATGAGAAGTGGTACGAGGCCATCGAGACGCACGAAAGGATCAAAAACGGTCCGCCGCCCGGTCCGCCGCCGCCAGCGGCGGCGGCGGACGATGACGACTGGCTTGACGACGAAGGCCTCGGTCACCTCGGCGGGGAAAGGGACGAGCCCGCCGATGAGCCGGAACCGATCACACCGGAGACCGAGGAGGAGCGGTTCGCGCGGTGGCGATCCGCCGCGACGCTCTTGCCGGACACGGACCGGGAGGTGCGCATCGGCAACGCGCAGCCCGTTCTGCGTGTTTACGTCACGTCTGGAGTCGAACTGAGCATGGACGGCCAGAGACAGCCGTCCGCCATTCGGATCGTCGCCGGCGAGATCGAGATCTACGTCGACGCCGAGGCGACACTCATCCGCCAGTACGGATGGTCACCCTTGAACCTCGCCCTGGTCTGCTGCGCGCCACGACTCAAAAACGTCTACTCCGTCGAGGGATCCTTCGACAATCTGGTGACCTCGATCCTCGAGCAATTCCCCGACCGCCGGGTTGACGCCGCCGCTGTACGGGCTCGCGGCGACGCCCTGCTCGAGAACATGCGCGAGCGCCTCGCCCATCTCGCGCCGAAGAGTCCACACGCTTACTGGAGCGCCCTGTCCGCCGAAGCCAGGCGAGCCGCCGAGGCGATCGCGGTGAGCATCACGCCCGACGTCGACTGGAGCGGCGCGGTCGAAAATGGGGAGTTCGCGCGCTATCTCAGCGCGGACGGCGTCTACGACCTGGTGACCAACAGTCCCGCCCTGGTGCTCGACGCCGCCTTGTTCCGGACCACCTACGCCTCCCTTAGCGAGGACACCCAGGCGGACCAGATCTCCCGGATCGCAGCACTGCTGGCCGACCTGCGAAGGATGGTCGCGGGAGCGCCCATACGTAAGACGGTGGAGCTGTCTCGGCTGCTGCTGACCGCCGATCTCCTCGACGACGAGATCGTCACGATATGACGAACTCGTTTCTCGATCCGGCGTTCCTGGTCGACGAGGGGCCGAAGGGCTTCACGCGGCAGCTCGAACGACTGCTTGGTCTCATCGCGTTCACTGAGGTCGTCAACGTCGACGGCCCAGGTGACAAGGGCGCCGACATCATCGCTCGCCTCAAGGGGCAGGACTGGGTCTTCCAGGCCAAGTGGAAGAAGTCGGGGTCAGTCGACTACGACGCCGTGGACGAGGCCCACACGGCGATGCGCCACTACGGCATCCACCGCGCGGTGGTTGTGACGAACAGAGCTTTTACCCGAAAAGCCCATGAGCGCGTTCAGGCGTTGCGTGACGTCGGAATCAACATCACCCTATGGGATGGCCGCCGACTCGCGACCGTTTATGACCGCGCCCCCGACAACGTCAAACCGTTCGACCTGCATCTGTACCAGGACCGCGCGGTGGAGGCCACATGGGAGGCCCTCACCGACGCCGGCCAAGCTCTGGTATACCTGGCCACCGGCCTCGGCAAGACCGTCGTCGCCGGTCGAGTCCTGAGACGCTTCCTGCTAGCCAACCCGGGCGCGCGCGTGCTGGTCACCGCACACATGATCGATCTTGTGGAGCAACTGGAACGCGCCATGTGGCGTGACATCCCCAAACAGGTTCCCACGCGGCTCCTCCACGGTAACTCAAAGCCACACGCCTTGCCCGGCGTGACCTTCGGCGTCGCTCCGACGGCCCGCAGCTACGTCGAGTCCGGCTATTCGCCCGGCCTCGTCATCGTGGACGAGGCCCACCACGTCGGCGAAACCGGCAACTACGCCTCGCTGCTCGAACGTTTGCCCGAGGCAAAGCGGCTCGGGGTGACCGCAACGCCGTGGCGTGGCGACAAGTACGACATCGAGCGGACGTTCGGAAACCCGGTCGTCCGGGTGTCCATCTCGCAGGGCATGAACCTCGGCTACCTGGCCGACGTCAAGTACAGCGTCTTCGCCGACAACATCGACTGGGACTTCGTACGTGAGGCATCCGAGCACGGCTACACCATCAAAGACCTGAACAAGCGTCTGTTCATCCCCGAGCGGGACGACGCCGTCAAAGGGCACATCGAGAAAATCTGGGACCAGACGCCGAACCCCCGAGCCATCATCTTCTGCCAGACGATCGAGCACGCGGAGCGGATGCGCGACTTGATCGCGTTGCGTCCCGGATGGGAGCGGGCGGCGACGCTGCACGCGAACCTGAAGACCAGAGAACGACGCAAGCGGCTCTTGGGCTTCCGCTCCGGCGAGGTACCGATCCTGGTAGCCGTGGACATCCTCAACGAGGGTGTTGACGTCCCCGATGTCAACATCCTGTGCTTCACCCGGGTCACCCACAGCCGACGGATCTTCGTGCAGCAACTCGGGCGAGGCCTACGCCTATCGAAGGGCAAGAGCCGCGTGGAAGTTCTCGACTTCGTCAGCGACATCAGGCGCCTCGCCGAGGTCTACGACATGCGCGAGCAGGTGTCCGAGGCCGAGATCGAACAGGTATCGGTCGGACGCAATCAGTTCGTCTTCGAGGACCTCCGCGTGCGGAACCTGCTGGAACAGTGGATGGCCGACGTCGGGGATCTGGGTGGCGCCGACGACAGCGTACGCCTCGAGTTCCCACCCATTGGAGGAATCTGATGGCGGCGCTTCCACCCCAGGTGCGGACCGAGGTCCTCATGGAGATCGTCGGCCAGATGGACGCCGCACGCTGGGAGGAACTATCCGCACCGGCCGCCACCGATATGTACAACCGCTTCGTGAAGGACCCGAAGATCGGCGGCAGACTGGCGCCGTTCATGACGGCGCATCAAATCAGAGTCTGGATCAAGGACGGGCCGGCGAAGGAGTATCGACGCGCGCTCGAGGGCATCGGGACGATCGCGACCTTCACGAAACGCGCCTACCCCGGCCCAGCGTCCGTCGTCCGTCTCGCGCTCGGAGACCAGTGGTCACCCAGGCCGGACACGATCGAGATAAAGCCCATGAGGTGCTTCGCCGACGGCCCCACCGGCGCGTCCATGTTCATCATCTGGGGGCCGCTCACCGCCCTTCAAAGCCTGATCTGGAACTCCTGCCTAGTTCGCGCCCGCGATCCACTTCAGCCGATCACCGTGGTCATCACCAAACCCAACAGCGCGCCCCTGCCGCCCGCCGACTGGGAGTTGGTGAAAGCGCTCAGCGCCATCGTTGACGCCAACTGCCAGCAGATTACGTACGCGGTGAGCCGGAAGCCTCGAGACTAGGCTGCGGGCCGCGCCTATCGCTCCCCCGCGTCGACGCATCACCGCTGCCGGCCCGATTTGGGCTGCCTTTGCCGGTCTGATGCAGGTGGGGCGGTAGTGCTGGCCAACGAGGTAGCTGGGCCGCATATCCAGAACGCAATCTCGGCATCTGCGCAGAGCATGGGCCTGACGCAGTGCCCCCCGCAGCCCAGCCGGTGCAGCGTCGGCCGGCAGAGTGAGGTATACCTCTGAAGTGGCCAGAATACCTGACCCGGCTGCGAGGCCGGGATTCGTCTACATCCTGATCAACCCGGCCCTCTCCGGGATGGTCAAGATAGGCCTGACGGTCGGTGATCCGCTAAATCGAGCGCGCCAATTGTCGCGTCATACCGGCGTTCCACAAGACTTCGAGGTTGCCTATGAGGAGCTTGTGAGTGACTGTGGAGCTGTTGAGCAACTCCTGCACCAGCGCTTCGCAGAGTGGCGCGTGAATTCCCGCCGGGAATTCTTTCGCATTCCACTCAAGGATGCAATCGTGGCGCTTCAGCAAGCCGCCGAAATGCATCCCATCGACGCCACCCACGAGGAAAAGGTCGATATTCTTCCACAGTTGGAGTCTCGCCTTCGGAGATGGCTACGAAGAGACCTTGTGGCCTTACACATTAGCGTGGTCCAGGACATCGTCTACTTGGAGCAAATCTTCCAACCTCATCCAACACTCCAGGACTTCGAAACTAAGAAAATTGACCTAGGCTTCATTGGAGACGATGAAGATCCCGACGAATTGATGTTCAATGCGACTTGGCCCGCAAGGGAGAATGCACGCCGGCTCCTGGCCCTAGACACATACTCCCTGTGGTACTGCACGGACCTGATGAATGAGGAGGTGGAGTTCTTATTCCGACAGGCCGAACAACGCAAGGACTACAGTCAGATACCATTTGCGCTCTAGTGCGGCAGCCCACGTTGGGTCGGCACCTCAGGTTCTCGGCGATCTGCTCGGCTTCGCCTGGGTTGCCGGTCAGCGATGGACCCATCCCAGAAGCCCGACACGCCCTCGCTGCTAGCGGACGCTGAAAAATGGCCGCTTGATAGCAAGTCCACGGCCTATGACGAGCGGGGGATCACGGCTGCGGCCTGCACCGTCGGCTTGAGCGATGCGTCTATGGCGATGGTCGTCTTGCCTGGCGCGCTGTGGATCTCTATCGACCGGCTCGCAGCAACCGCAGCTTGGCCACCTTCGCCGCGTGTCGCCACGCGGCCAGGGATTCCTCGTCCAAGCCCTCTAGCTTGAGCCGGCCATGCGCCGCTCTCACCCGCTTGAGCACCAGCTCCGGTGTCACCTCCATCACCGTCTCCTTAACGATCCCACTCGCTGTGCGGGACGCGTTCATCCTGGCCAAATTGCCGTAGCGAATTCGCCTCCGGGCGCTCAGGCACGGGCATGGCCGAGTTCCTCGATGCACTCGTCGATTGACTAGCCAGAGCCGGTGGTGCGCTGGGCATCGTCACCAGCTGGCTGGGGCTGATGCTTGGAGGCTTCGTCCGCGCTCGCCGCGCGAGCAACGGCCGTCGGCGCCTGTGAGTTCCGATAGGCAAAACGGGGGTAGGGCAGACCAAACCACTCCGCGAACGGTGGACAGTCGTCGACTGCCGTGCCCACCTCTGGGGCCGGTTCCGGGGCGTGCCACGGCGCTGCGGTTCGCCCATCAGGCTCTAACCCATAGCGGAGCAATTGGTCCGCCTCGGTTCCTGTCAAGCTGAGTTGTAGATCGACGAGGTCGTCACCTGCAAGGCACGCGTCGCGAAGCGCCCGTTCGGCCTCCGTCCGGCGTCCGTCCATGTCGAGTACATCGGCCAGCGTCGACAACACTTCTGTCGTTGGTTGCGCCACGCCGCGCAGTAGTTGTTCCGCCTCAGCAGTGCGCCCGGTTTCGCCGAGCATGCCGGCCAGTACGACGAGCGCGTGCAGGTCGTCGGCGGCTGTCTGACGAAGGAGCGCTTCGGCCTGCTCGGGCTGACCGGCTTGCCGCAGGACGTGCGCGAGCCGAACCGGCGCCTGGGGTTTGCCAGCGGCGGTCAACCGCCCAAGCACCTCGTTCACCTCGTCGTGATGCCCGAGGTGCATGAGTTGGCCGGCAACATCGAGAAGGACTTCCTGGTCGTCGGTGGCCGCCCGCTGCTGTAGGATACCCGCCGCATCCTCGGTCTTGCCCAAGCGGTCCAGCAGGTTAGGCAGCAGCAGATTGGCGTGCTCGTCGCCGGCGTCGGCGGCCCGCCGCAGCCAGCTTTCGCCTTCTTCGAAGAGCTCGGGGTCATCGTCGAGTTCGATGCCGTCGTCGATGAGCAGTCCGGCGAGCCGCTGCATGGCCCAGGCATGGCCCTCCTCGGCCGCGTGTCGCAACAAGTCGTCCACTTCGCGCCACTGGTCGGCCTCGATCAGTAGTTCGATGCAGTGCTGAAGGGCATCCGCGGGGATCCTCTGGACAAGGGTCGAGCGTAGTGTCTGGCTCTCCTCTGCGCGGCCGAGTTCATCCATGAGGCCGGCGAGCAGGATCGCGGCGATCGGGCTGCCCTTGGCGGTCTGCTGGTGCAGCAGGGGTTCTAGATCGCCTTGCTGGTCTTGGTCGTACAGCACCTTTGCCAGTACGACGAGCGCGGTGGGATTGCCTTGTTCTGCGCGTCCCGTCAACAAGCTGCGGGCCTCGTCGCTGCGTCCGCTGTCGGTGAGTAGGTACACGAGCCGAACAAGAGCATCGAGATCGTTAGGGTTTTCGACGAGCTGTCGCAGGTGCCGCTCGGCGTCGGCGGGGTCTTCGTGCACCTCCTGACCCGAGGTCGCGTCCCACACGTACCGCTGTGCGAGCGACTTGATGGCGCCCTTATGGCCGAGGGCGGCGGCGCGCCTTACCCAGGGGTCGCTCTCGTCGTGCCGGCCGAGCCGGCTGAGGAGCACGCCGATGGCCATGGCCGCGCCGGGGGAGCCCTGATTGGCCGGCGACGCGCAGAGCGTTACCGCGTCGCGGTAGAGGTGGCGATCCTCGGCTTCCCTGGCCAGGCGTAGCTGATCCTCAAGCGGACCTGGATCCGCAAGCAGGACGGCCCACAACTGTGGAGGCAGCGGATACATATGTTGCTCAGGACGCAGGTGCTGAAGGAGATAGTCGGCGAGCACGTAGCCGTCGGGCTCGCCGAGATCGGGCTGAGACCGCACCGGCGTCAGCGGAGCGATGACGCCCTTGACCATCCGGGTGACGTAGGCGATAGCCGCGGCGAACCAGGGCGTCGTACGGGCCCGATGCTGTTCGTCGAGATAACCTGCCGCCGCGTGTTCGAGCATGGCCGCCGACAGCGGGGCGGCGCGACCGGCGGCGCGGGCATCGGCTGCGGCGAGCATGAGCGCTCGGGCGTACGGATCGGCGTCCCGGTAAGCGGCGATGAGGTCCGGGCCGGCTGCCAGTGCTTGGGTGATCCGGTTCGAGGATCCGGCGGTCGCGATGGCCTCGCGGAGGCGTGAATCGGAGCGCGACCGGGCCAGTTCGACATCGGCGGCTAAAAATGTCGGCGGTACGTCGATGCGGACGGCTCGGGCCAGCAGTGTTCGAACTTCATGGTGCGGATCGGCGTCGCCCGGGTTCGGCTGCGCGGTGAAGCGTTGCCAGTACTGCGGCCACAGGGTGCCGATCACGACCACAGGCGCGTTCGATCGCAGTATCTCCATCAGGGCGACGGCCGCCGCCTCGCCGTGCGGGGAGCTGAAATATCGCTGCGCCTCGTCGAGCCAGATGACTGAGGGTGGACTCGCTGGCCGATCCCGCAAGGCGAGCGCGGTAGTGGGGAACTCCAGCGCCCAGTCCGGCAGGCACGTCAGGACCGCCTCGTAGGCGGTGCGCGTCTTCCCGGTCGACGAGCCACCGACGAGGACGACGAACACCCCGTTAATGGGCATGGGGTGCAGCAGGCGGCGAAGGCTCGCGTCATGGCTTCGACCGACGTAGTCCGGCAGCGTCGTCGCGATCTGCTCCGCCGGGCTGATCGAGCGGTGCACGCCCAGGTCGAAGGGCTCCCAGTCGACTACCCGGCGCTTCGGCGCTCCGGCCGCGCTCCACCGCTCGCGCAGGGCCTCGTTGACATCATTGATGGTGTCCATGGCCTGAGCCAGGACATCACCGGGCGTGAGGAACTCCGCGAAACGTCGGCTGATCTCGGGATAGGCGTCCAGGTAGGCGGACAACTGATTGGCGTCCCACAAGGCCCAGCCCTTGAGGCCGAGGCGCTGCCCGTATGCGCTGAGTAGGTCGGTGACACGGTCGATGCCGCCGCGCCCCGCGACGCTGGAAAGGCGGACGTTCGTGGCAACAATCAAGTACTGCGGGATCCGGCCGTCGGTGACGCGCCGCCGTCGCGGATCAAGCCACTGGTCCAGCTCGCTCGTGAGGGTCTGGCACAACCATTGAGCATCGGCGACACCGCCAGCGGTCCGGCGGCACTTCGCCTGGAGGACGCCGTAGCCGCACCAATCAGGCCGAAACGACACCTCGCCGTCGAAGGTGGCCTCGCGGCCACCGTCCGGTCCCGCGCCGAAAGCCTGGACCGCCGGGCCCAGCACCCGCACCGCGAGCGCCCTACACAACTCCTCGAATCGCCGCTCGTCGAGTCTGCTTAGCTCGTATGCCACCTAACTATGATGAACCTGAGCCGGGGCGCGCGCCGTCCCTGGGAGTGTGGATCTAACGGTGTTTCCGGCCCGACCTGCCGGGCGTTGTGCCTGGTGAGGAGGGTGCCGTGATGACCGCGACACTGAACGACCAGACCGGACGGAAGAAGCGGCCCGAGCTGTCGGCGGAGGCGAAGGCCGCCGCAGAGCTGGTCCGGGCCGCGAAGGAACAGGGCCTGTCGTTGACCGGCCCGGACGGGCTGCTCAAGCAGTTGACCAAGACGGTCCTGGAGACCGCGCTGAACGAGGAGATGACCGATCATCTCGGCTATGAGAAGCATGAGCATGCCGGTGCCGGGTCGGGCAACGTCCGCAACGGCAGCCGGTCGAAGACGGTCCTGACCGAGGCCAGCGGACCGGTGCAGATCGACGTGCCGCGGGACAGGGCAGGCACGTTCGAGCCTCAGATCGTCCGCAAGCGGCAGCGGCGCCTGTCGGGGGTCGACGAGGTCGTTTTGTCGCTGTATGCCAAGGGTTTGACGACCGGGGGGATCAGCGCGCACTTCGCCGAGATCTACGGCGCTTCGGTCAGCAAGGAGACGATCTCGCGGATCACCGACAAGGTGATCGAGGAGATGACCGACTGGTCGCATCGCCCGTTGGATGAGATCTACGCGGCAGTGTTCATCGACGCGATCGTGGTCAAGGTCCGTGACGGGCAGGTGGCGAACCGGCCGTTCTACGCCGCGATCGGTGTCACTCTCGACGGCGAGAAGGATGTCCTCGGCTTGTGGGCCGGCTCGGGTGGTGAGGGCGCGAAGTTCTGGATGAGCGTACTGACCGACCTGCGTAACCGCGGCGTGAAGGACGTGTTCTTCCTCGTCTGCGACGGTCTGAAAGGCCTGCCGGAGGTCGTCACGAACGTGTGGCCCCGGACCGTGGTGCATACCTGCGTCATCCACCTGATCCGTAACACGTTCCGGCTCACCTCGCGCAAGTACTGGGACGAGATCAAGCGGGACATCAAGCCGATCTACACCGCCGTCAACGCCGACGCCGCCCGGGCGGCGTTCGACGACCTGGCCGACAAGTGGGGCGGCCGGTATCCGGCGGTGATCCGGCTGTGGGACAACGCGTGGGCGGAGTTCATCCCGTTCCTCGACTACGACCTGGAGATCCGCACCGTCATCTGTTCCACGAACGCGATCGAGTCGTTGAACGCCCGCTACCGGCGGGCCGTGAAGGCCCGCGGCCACTTCCCGGACGAGCTGGCCGCGTTGAAGTGTCTGTACCTGGTGACCCGATCGTTGGACCCCACCGGCACAGGCAGAACCCGATGGATGATGCGCTGGAAACCCGCCCTGAACGCCTTCGCCATCACCTTCAGCGACCGCTTCCCAGCCGCTGAAACCTACTAACCAAGATCGCCGGAAACACCGTTAGCGAGACAGCCCTCGTCCCTCGTGGACAGTGCGCAGGTCGAACGAGGGAGTGCCCATGTCCTACGCTTCGGGGCACCGCCGGATTTGGTCCGACGCGTCGGTCAAATCCTGGACCGGCCCTTCTCTTCGTGACGGTGGTGGCCTCGTGACAACCGTGGAGCGTTCCGATACACCGCGTTTGACGGTGGTGGGCGCGGGCGAGCAGCCCGTCAGTGCGCAGGGCTTGCGTGCGTTGGTGGCCGATGGGTCGGCGGTCATCGCGGTGGGGGGCCTGGTCGCCGGAACGTTTTTGACGGAGGCGGGCAAGTCGCTGATGACCGGTGAGAAGCCGGGCCGGCTGGGGTTCGTAGTTGCCGTCGTCGTGGGTTTGATCGTCCTGGCGGTCGGCTTCTGGCTGCGACACCGGGCTCGGATGGGGCTGCGGGTGGGGATCATCGTGAACGCAGTGGATGTCCATCGCGGTCGGGCCCGTGCCGAGCAGCGGAATCAACAGGCGGAGCGGTTCAGCCAGGGTTCAGCGGCGGTGACGCTGAAGGCGGAGATCGAGTTGTCGGGTGATCCCGTTCGTGATCGTGAACTGGTTGATCTGCTGGCGGAGGAGACGCTACGGGCCACGACGATCGCGGAGCGGCTCGCTCCCGACGCAGCCCACGTCAATGTGATCCCCACGATGCCGCTGCACGTGGCGTTCTGGTTGGGCGCGCGGCTGGGGTACACGCACGCACAGCATGTCGCCGTGCATGAGCTTCGGCAGGACACGGGGTCTCCGGCGTTCTTCGCGGCGACGTCGCTGCGGGCGGTGGACGTGAAAGCCGCCCCGCTGACGGTGGAGCGGCTGGAGGCGGTCGATGGCGGCGACATGACGAAGGTGGCGCTCGCGCTCGATCTGCAGAGTCGCGGGGATCAGTTCCGGGACGCGGTGGTGAAGGCGTGCCGTGAGCGCGGCATCGGGTGGCTGCTGCTGCTTCGCAACGAGAACCGGCTGCTGAAGCAGGACATGAAAACGTTTAACGGAGTCATCTCGCAGACGTGCGACGCGTGGGATGCCGCGCCGTTGCCGGCCGAGGCGCGGACGGGCCGCCACGCGATCTTTCTGAGCGGCCCTGTGGCGATCGCTGTGGCGCTCGGTGCCCGGCTGGCTGCGCCCACCCCCGGGCAGTGGACGGCGTACACCTTCAACCCTGTTGCGAACGTGTACGAGCCGTTCCCTGCTCCCCCGAACGGCTGACGTGGCGTTCCGCCGGTACGCCCAAGGCTGGCGGCCGGTCCTGCTGGTGGGGCGAGGTTGTCGTACCCGCGCCGTACCGTCTCGTCGGTGCTCGGCTCTTTCGGGAATGCGGGCGCCGTCCACAGCGTCGTAGAAACTGGCCGTGACCTCACCCCCTCGGCGGCCGTACCAGGCGCACCTGCCAGGGAACGGAGAGCACATGGCCACGCTGGCCACCCACTTCAAGACGGCACTGAGCAACATCGAGCCCACCGAGGATGCCAAGAACGCCCAGTCGGCGCATGCCGAGGTCACGGCGGCGTTGGAGGCGGACGACCTCCTGGTGAAGCTCGGGGTCGATCCGTTGCTGATCGGCTCCTACGGCCGGCACGTGTCGATTCGCCGGGTCAAGGACGTCGATGTGTTCACCCGGTTGAGCAAGGCCGGTAAAGACCTGCGCCCCGGCAAGATCCTCGACCACGTCGAGGCTGTTCTGGAGGCGGCGTTCCCCGGCCGGGTCACGCGCCAGCACCGGTCCGTGATGGTGGACTTCCCGGACTACGATCTGTCCGTCGATGTGGTCATCGCCCGGCCGTGCGGGGATCACTGGGAGATCCCGGAGAAGATCGAGGACGACGGGAATGCCCGGTGGGTCGAGACCAACCCCACCAAGATGGCCGAGCTGACGACGCAGGCGAACAAGGACTACCTGCTTTACGACGACGATCCCGGAAGCGGGGTCTACGTTCCCGTGGTCAAGCTCGTCCGTCAGATCCGCCGGGTCTGGGTCGATGACCAGCCCGGCGGCTACTTCTTCGAGGTTCTCACGTATCACGCGTTCAGCAACGCCAAGCCGGACGAGACGACGTACGCCAGGTACCTGACCGTCGTGCTCCGCGAGATCGCCGACCTGCTCGTGGACGTCGCCGACGAGGGCCTCGACGACCCGACGCTGGACGGCAAGAAGATCAAGACCAAGGCCACGGCAGAGCAGTTGGCTGCCGCGGCCGAGCGGATCGCCGAGGCGGCGACGTTGGCCGAAGACGCCCTGGACGCGGAGGACTGCCCGGCCGCGGTGATGTGGCGTGAGCTGTTCGGCACGACCAAGAACACCACGACCGAGGAGTACGTCTTCCCGCTGCCGGAGTACTGCAACGCCGATGGCACCCGGAAGCAGGCATCGGCGGTGACCCGGGGTGCGGCCACCGTTCCGGCCGGGAGCGGCCGTTACGCATGAGCAGTTCCTGGCAGAGCGACCTCGTCGCCGAAGCCGACTCCTGGCGTGCGCGCCTCGGGGAACTGGGCTTCGGCGACGACGGGCATCGGCTACGCGGCGACCTGGCGTGGCAGCACCCGGTCCACGGCCTCGTCCATGCCCGCATCGAGGTGGAGCTGACCGATCGGTTTCCGTTCGCCGCGCCGGCGGTTCGGGTGCTCGATCCCGGAACAACGATGGAGCTGACCTTCCACATCGACCGGCCCGCCCTGCCGGGGCTTCACGGCAACCTTTGCCTCTGGGACGGCAGCGCCCATCCGGTCGACGCCGCGCCATGGCGAGAACCCCAGGTATTACTGGATCGGGTGCGAAACTGGCTGGAGCAGACGGCCGTGAGCTGGCCGGACGACGATGCCTGCGACCTCGAACGGTACCTGGAGCAGGACGCCGACACTTTCGTGCTTTACAACGCCGACGTGCTCACCGGAAAAGTCGGGCTCTACAAGACGGCACCGGGGCCCACACCGCGCACCATCGAGGTGACCGGCAACCGGCGGCCGGGAGTCATCGCGCCGCGGGGACCTCAGCAGCTACATCCGAAGGACCGTGGACTCGCGTGGGTCGATGATCTGGGGGAGGTCAGCTCCCCACCTCGGGGATGGGCCGATCTCGCGCAGACTCTTGGACGCGCCGATGAAGTCAGTCGTCTGATCGCGCTCGGCGCCGTCGGCTACCTCCTGCTGCGGTACTCCCGAAACGGCCACCGCGCCGCCCTAGCTGTTGCCGTACGGCGCCGCGGCCCCGTTCCGTCGATAACAGCCTGCGAAAGCGCCGACACCAGCCTGGCCACGCGGTCGATACGCGCGGGTAACACCGCAGTGGAACTGGCTGATGTCCGGATCGCCGTGGTCGGTGCTGGCGCGCTCGGGTCTTTCGCCGCCGACATCCTGTTCCGCTCCGGCGTCCGCCGTCTCACCCTGATCGACGGTGAGCGTCTGCGTCCCGGCAACGTCGTACGTCACCTCGCCGGCAGTAACGACGTCGGGAAATACAAGGTCACCGCGGTCATGGACCGGCTGGCGGCCACGGGGTTCGACGTCGGCGAGGTGGAGCGGCGGAACCGCGACATCACCCAGTTGGGCGACGCCGTCGAACTGGTCAAGACCCACAACGTGGTGCTCGACGCCACCGCCCACGCCGGTGCCAGCAGCCTGCTCGCGACGGCCGCTGACATCGTCGGCGCCTGGACCGGTCACACGGTCATCTCCGCCTGTGTACAGCGCGAGGGCGACATCATCAGGGCTGACCGCTTCCCCCTGCGTCGGGCAGAACAACACCTACCGGCCCTGCCCAGCGAACCAGTCCCCCCAGAAGCACGGGAGGCCGGGTGCGGTGAACCTGTCTCGCGGACGCCACCAGCGGCGGTCATCGCCGCCGCCGAACTCGCCTGCCGGATGATCATTGACGAGGCGACCCACCAAAGCGCCCTGCCGGCGACTATGGCCGACGTGCGCCGGCCCCAGCCTGATCCGCCCTTCGACCGGCTCGGTCTGCTCACATCGGATGCCGTTTCCGTCCCGGTGGCATTGTGACCGGCCCTGTTCCAGTGGTGATTCACTCCGACGCTCGTCAGACCATTAGCGAAGCGGCCGGACGTGCCGCACCGTTGGAGGCCGGCGGTCTACTTCTTGGGTGGTGGGACAGCGACAGGGTGATCGTCCGTTCTGCCGTTGAGGTAGTGGATCCGGCCGCCTCCGGCACCTCGTGGATCCGGCGCGAGAACCTTGCCCAGCAGGCCCTCGACCGGGCGATCGCCACTCTCGGGCACCCCTGGTTGGGTTATGTCGGCGACTGGCACAGCCATCCGGCGCCCTGTGAGGCAAGCGCGCAGGACCTCAAATCCATCCGCAGCGCCTCCCGCGCCTACCCCCAGCCGCTGCTGCTCATCGTGCACAGCTCCGGCGGCGTCCTCGACATACGAGCGGCTCGTCGTGGCAGGTCACAGACGGTCCTCGAGGTTACTGCCTGAAGCTTTCCCCACGCCAGATCGTGGTTAGCATGTTGATACGTGCTAAACCCCGTCTCGGATCAGCGCATCACTGCTCGGCGCAGAGGCGCACGCTCACCGCGGTGAGCGGCTCCAAGAGGAGTTCCGGGCGGGCGGCGGGAGCGCTGGGGGTTCGGCTTACCGCACACTGTCTTAATATGGCGCATGGCTCGCATAGGGGCAGGTCAACTTGCCGGGTATGTGCTGGAAGAGATCATTGCGTGGATGCTCTTAAGTAGTGGCTACAAGTTGCTGACCCAAGCGAGCGATGACCCTGACGAGTTGGTAGCGGGTCCAAATGGACTACGGGTCCGTGGCCGAGGCGCTGAACATCAGGCCGACGTGCTCGGTGAGCTAATCTACGTACCACCGTTCTCGCTACCGCTTCGCATGTTTGTAGAGGCTAAGTGCCATAAATCTGGGGCTATCGGGCTGGGAGAGGTCCGAAACGCTCACGGGGTAATCCACGATGTAAATCAGAACTGGGCTTCTCAAGCTCGCCCCAGCTTGCCCCAGCAGCGGTACCACTATCTTTACTCAATGTTCTCCACTTCGGGTTTCACCCGCGACGCGCAAGAATACGCACAGGCCCATCAAATCGTTCTCGTCGATCTCTCGACGTCGACATTCAAGGACCTCAGTAAGGCCATTCGCGACTTGGCCCGGCGTCTAGTAGAAGCATGGGGGAGCGACGGCTTTCCTACGGGCTGGGTACGCAATGAGCTTCGAAGGCTACTCGGCACAGACGGTCAGGCCACGGGCGAACTTGCGAGTGGGGGCCTTACTGGTGAGATTCTTGGCGGGATAGTCGATGAGTTCGCAGCATACATAGTCGACGACTGGAAAGCTCGAATGCTGCTCGGCTTCCCTGCCGCCCCGCTGATTCTGCCTTTGCTGGTAACCGATATGGCTGCGACGCTCGATGCCTTGGCTCAGCGACCAGTCATGCGGGTCAGGCTCCGACATGTGGGCGAGACCGATACTGCAGGAAGCTGGTTAATTGAGTCGGTGGACCCACGGGTTCAGTTCCGCTTTAGTCTTCCGGACAGCATTGAACGCTGGATGGCAGATGATCCGGAAAAATATCGGGCTCGGCGTGCGACTTATAAGCAACTACTCTCCGATATCACAATCGTGTACGCAGCTAGACAGGATGTTCAGGTCTACAGGCTCGTCTACGATGCGGCCGACTGGCGTCGGGGTTAATTTCCCTCCGTCCGGTCGCGGGCTGCTGTTAACTCGCACCTGTTCCGGCCAACACTGGGCAGCATCGCCTGCGTCGGCGTCGAGCTGCCGTGGCTTGACGCGGAGCAAGCGGTCTTCATCGCGGTCAACCGCATGCCTGGTGAGGACGTTCGCGATTATGCGGTCTGGATCGTCCTCGCCGCCCTGTGGCCGAGGACGACTGCCCGCCAAGTCACCCTGTAACCCACGCTGCGATGCAATTCGCAGGAGACACTGCCGGGAGTCACCGGTTGCGTAGGGGTCGGGCCACTGGCGCGAGCAGCTCGTCCAGCAACTCCAGCTCCGCCCACCCGTTGATCGCGATCTGGCCGGAGGTGTCGATGTTTATCTCGACGCGGTCGGGCGTGCGTCGCAGATGGTCGAGTAGATGCGGGAAGCGGTCGCTCAGCACGACGAACTCCTGGTTCGTCGAGCCGACCCAGGGCCGAACGGGGTCGATCCGGTCGTTGAGGAACGGTCCAGCAACGAGCAGGTCCGTCTCGCCGAGCAGCGCGGCAACATCGGCGCGGCCCGCCTCGATGGCCTGCCGCAGCTGCGCCTCGGTGTATCCGGTGAAGGTCATGACCGATCGGCCAGCGCTCCGTACCGCGCGAGTGACCTTGGACAATGCGGCGGCTTGATCGAAGGGTTCCCCGCCGAGCAGCGTCAGCCCGGCGGTGCCCGAGTCGAGGATGCGGGTCACCAGGTCGTCTGTTGCTACCTGTTCCCCGCCTCGGAAGCTCCACATGTGCGGGTTGAAGCAGCCGGGGCACCGGATGGCGCAGCCCTGCACCCAGACCGCGGTGCGCTCGCCCGGTCCCTCCGCGTGAGTTGAACCAAGGAACCTCGCTACTGACACCACCGCCGAGTTGATGGTAGGTCGAGGAGCGAGTTCGTCATCAGACATCGAGCACACGGCCGTGGGGTGGTGGCGGCGCCTGGCCAGGCTGCCGCCACTGCGGAGGTGTGCAGGTCAGCAGGTTCCGGAGATGGGCGAACTCGTGCGGTGCAAGATTCGCCACTGCGGCGATCTCCTCTACGCTGCCGAACCCGCGGCGTGCCTGCCGCTCGGCGATCACCCGGTGCACGCGGTCTGTGTGGAGGTGCGGGAGCGCAGCGAGCTGCTCGAAGGTGGCCGTGTTGACATCGATGGCCGCCGGGCCTCCGGCCGTGGCTGGCGAGACCGTGAAGGGCTGCGGCGGCGTGCCGTACGACTGCTGCGGAGGCGCTGGTACTGCTGCTGGCCCAGCCCCGTAGTAGGTGGCCGGGTTCGGCATGATGTTGGCGACCGACGGTGGCGGGGATGTCGGCGTGTAGCGCGATGGCCCGGGGGGCGCCGGGGGGTAGGGGCTGCCGGTCCAGATCGGCGGTGGTGCGGTTGGCTGCGCGTACCAGGGAGTGTGGGTTGCCCGCCAGCGCAGCCACGCCGAGTTGATGAGGCAGGCGTGCAAGATGCTCGCCGCCCAGATGGCCAAGAGCGTGCCGGCAGCCCAGCCGCCCACGGTGGTCGTCTTGCCTGGGTCGTCGAAGAAGGGGATGGTGCCTGCACCGATGACGGTGTAGGCGATGCCGGGGATCCACCAGTCCGGCCGTCGGGCGCGAAGCCCGACGTAGAGGAAGCCTGCTCCGGCGAGGCAGCCCATGCCGAAAATTGGGAGCAGGAGCCACCAGCTGTGCTGGATCCGCCATTGCAGGCTCGCGCCCGGGTTGGCGGGAGGCAGTGGAGGTGTCCAGGGCCCGTTAGGCACGTTCGACATTGCGCTCTTCCTGGAGGTTCTGCGTGTTCACGTTCGTTCTGGTGTAGTCGGCGGTGTAGGCACTTTCAATGGTGTGTGCGTCGAGTAGATCTTCCAGGATCGTGATGTAGTCGAGGCAGCCGCTTCCCGCCAGGCCCTTGGTCTCGGCGCTCACGATGCCCGCGCTCGTCACGGTCAGCAGGATTTGTGGCTTCTCCGTCATGACGGCCGTCCCTCGACAGCGAACACCATCCGTACGCTCGCATCCTCGGCGACGGTCTCCGACTCGAGCCGAAGTCCGGCGGCCGGTGCGCGTTCCCGCAGCCGCTCGAGCACCGCACGCTGCACCTGCCGCCCGTACTCGGCGTCGATGGCCCGAACGATGTCGACGGCTCCTTGCTCGTCGACGTCACCCGTGAGGTGCGCAGACCACACCGCGTCCGGCCCGCGCTGGAAAGTCGCCTGTACGCGGCCCCAGGACGCCACGATCTCCTGATGGTCGGCGGTGACCACGGCGTTGGTTTCGCGCAGCGCCGCCGAGAGCAACGTCTCATCCCGCATCCGCGTCTGCACCTGGCAGATGACGCGGCCACGCTCGTCGCGGCTGGCGGTGGCGCCGCGCACGGCGGCGACCGTGGCCACGGCCAGCGGCACCAGTATCAGTGAGACGCTCAACGTGGCACTCCCCTCGGTCCTGTCGTCGACATCAAAACTCGACCGATCTTCCACCACTGTGAGGGGGTGGTGCATCGCCGGGTTGGGTAGGAGCCGTGGACGCAATGGTGGTCCCGGAACGGCCAGGAAGGTCCCAGTCTTCCGCAGCCGTGGCCGCCACAGCACGCATATTCGCCCAGGCGCGGATGGCGCTGATCCGCTCCGCCTGGGTCACGCTGAGCGGCACCATGTTGACCACGCCGTGGATTAGATCGTCCTTGCGCAACGGGCGTCTTTCCGAGAAGGCGTCGAAAAGGCCGGCGATGACCGCCTGCTCGAGCTCGGCTCCCGAATAGCCCTCACTCAGCCCCGAGAGCTCCTTCAGCAGTGCGTCGTCGACGGTGAGGTCTCTGGCGACAGCAGGATGCGTCATCCGCTTTGCGATGTGCACGGCCCAGATCGACGCGCGCTCCGCGATGGTCGGGAGATCGACGAAGAAGATCTCATCGAAGCGCCCCTTACGCAGCATCTCAGGCGGGAGGCTTTCAATGTTGTTCGCGGTCGCGATGACGAAGACGGGCTCCGTCTTCTCCTGCAGCCAGGTGAGGAAGGTGCCGAACACGCGAGATGACGTTCCCGAGTCACCAGCGGCGCCGCCGCTGGCGAAACCCTTCTCGATCTCATCGACCCAGAGAACGCACGGTGAGGTGGCCTCGGCGGTGCGGATAGCGTTGCGCACGTTCTGCTCGCTGGATCCGACCAGTCCGGAGAAGACCCGACCGATGTCGAAGCGCAGCAGCGGCAAGCCCCAGCTAGCGGCGACGGCCTTTGCGGTGAGCGACTTGCCGCAGCCGGGCACGCCAGTGATCAGCACACCGCGCGGCGCGGGAAGCCCGTACTCCGCCGCCTCCGCCAACCAGGAACTATCCCTTTTGGCCAGCCACCGCTTCAGATTTTCCAGACCACCGACGTCGGCCAGGTCGGCATCGACATCGACGAACTCGAGCAGTCCCGACTTGCGTACCGTCTGCCGCTTCTCCTCGTGCACCACCGCGATGTCGTCAAGGTCGAGCACACCGTCGTTGACCATCGCACGAGCGAAGGCATTCTCCGCCTCCTGCAGCGTGAGGCCGAGAGCTGCCTTCGCCAACCGCTCCCTCCCCACCTCATCCAGGCCGATGCGGATCCGGCCGCTGGCGGAGTTGGCCGCGATCATCCCTTCAAGCACCATGCGGATCTCGTGCTCACTGGGCAGCGGAAAGTCGACGATCGTGACGTCCTTTTCCAGCTCCACCGGAATCCGCAGCACGGGAGAGATAAGCACCAAGGCCCGCGCGACCGGGCCGGACTTGAAGGCCGCCGCCACATCCCGCAACCGCCGAACCACACCCGGGCTCCCAGGCCTGTCGCCACCCCCGTGCGCCGCGTGTAGGTCCCTGAACATGAGCACGCTGGGCTCGTCGATCCGAAGCACGGCGTTGAGCGCATCCTCCGGGTCCGTCGTGCCCTTCCTCGGGGTACCGTCCGGCTGAACCAGTCCTTCTGTCGCGGACCAGGTCCAGACGGCCCTGGGAGTACGAACCAGGGCCGCATCGCGGGCTACGGCCGTCACCTCCGCGACCACCCGATGCTCTTCGTACGACTCTACGTAGAGGATCGGGAAGCGCGCTTTGAGCAGTTGCGACAATGCCTCGCGGAAAGGCCTCGTCATCGCCGTCTCCCCCTCCGACCGCCACCAGGCCGGCCGACTGTAGCAGGCCACAGGCAGGGCCGGATCCAGGGAAATCGGCATTAATCCTCACACAGACTGAAGATCATGTGAAATGCCATCTATCAGCGCCCTGCCCACCCACTGGGCTGGCGGAAATGGCCAGCGCGGACTTGGGGTGCGCTGAAACCTCTGTCACCATCAGCCCATCACTGTTGACGTTGGCGAGCCGGAAGGTGGCCTTGGTGTTCACACTGGCAGGCGGCGCGGTCATCTACCCGCAGGCTGAAGCGCTCGACACCATCCGGAGCTATGCGCTGGACACCCGATCCCTTACTCCAGGTACGCGGTTCCCGGATGCCTTCACCACGCACAAGGTCCCCGCCTACGCCTACCGCACCTACGACTGCGTGCCGGCATCGCCCGGCCCTCTGTTCAGCGACCTTGACCTCCTCGTCACCGCCGGGCTCAATGCCCGTCTCGACGTGCCCGCCATCGCCGCCCTACGCAGCTTTGCCGATCGAGCCGCCAATTACCTCGACGCCGCGCACAACCAGCAACCGGACTTCCTCTTGTTGAACCGGCCAGAGCTAGGCGATGACCCACCCCAGGGAAGCGCGGGCTGGCATCTCCGAGAGGCCTGGCGACAAGGGATGGCAACACCCGGATTGGACATAGCCCGCGTACACAAGGCCTTGCACCATAAGCGCCCGCGGCTGGTCCCTCTCCTCGACAACAAGACGGTATAGCCGATCGCGACAGCTGCCCGAGCTGCACACTGCACGCTCTGGCAATTGATCTACGACGAGATCCACGCCCACGCAGAGGACTTCACAGTCCTCGCAGACGAGTTCGACAAGATCGCTGCTCGCGAGCAGGGCGTGCCCCTCCCACGGCTGAGGCTCTACGACATCCTCCTGTGGATGGCGATGACACGTCCGCAGTAACCATGTCTCGTGGAACTACAGGGAGATCCCCCAAACCGTCTGCGAACCTGGTGGAGACCTCAGATTCGCGCGTCTTCTGCCGTCACGGCGGTCGCATCGGAGTCCCCCGCGGTGGCAGTAGGAGCGACCATGCCCGGGACCCCGCCGACCGCCGCCACCGCTTGCCGAAGACGCTCTTGGCTGTCGATCATCCAATCGATGACCTCAGGCCAGTTCCGCTGATCACCGATCTTTGGGCCGATCAGCCGGGCTTCGATGCGGCGCCCCTTGTTGTTCGGCAGGTCATCGAAGATCAGCTCACCGCCGAAAGCCCCCATGATTTCGGCCTTGCGGTCGCTGAGCACCTGCCACCGGGCCAGATTGACCGCCGGATCAGGATGGCCGAAAAACAACTCCGATCGGCACCCGAACAGCGCGTAGGACACGCCCCAGGTCGCGTCCGTTGATCCAGTCGGCATGGTCCACCAGTTCTGCCCCGGCGCCGACGCGTTCGTCCAGCCCCGCTGCTTGGCCAACGGCTCGAACGGTGACCAGCGCACCAAAGCCGGAATCAATTCAGCGGACCGGGTCGGTTCGAACATGGGAAGCTCCGCATCCGCTGCGGCGGACAACGGCGAGGCGACACAGACCGCCGGTCAGCAATCGGGGTCATCAGAAGGCCCTCGGCACGAAACGGTTGGCTCGACACCACCGGACCTACCGAGGGCCTTCACCCACGTTCAACACGACACGCCGCCGAACCCCACTCCAGTTCTCAAACGCTCACTGAGGCCCTTTCCATCGGCTCCCACGCTCAGCTCGTGCTTCGCCTGTATCCAGGCGCGACCACCGAGGGCAAACTCGCAGTAGATGTCATCCGTGGGTTCGTCAACTTCGAGCCTGGCCAAGACCGGAGCCCCGCCGCCCTGCGGGAGGAGCCCTTGAACTTCCTCTTCGTGTAGACCGTGTACCACGATGAATGCGGCTGCCGCTGCCCGGTGGGCGCTGCCAACCTCGCCAGCCGATCCGCCGATTGCGCCCCGTGCCGCAGTAGTCACAGGCCCAAGGCCGCCGGAGCGCTAGGAGAGCCGCAAACCCGCTTCCCCGTACCTCGCCTCCCGCAAGAGGCGGGACCAGCGAAGCCGCAGGCATCAGAAGGAGACCACCCCTGACGACGCGCACGTAGCCGAGCAGCACGCCAGCCATGCGTCGGCCAGCACCGTCCCGATGGGGAGACCAGTCCGAAGCCGACGAGCGTGCTGCAGGCCAGTGCGCCGTGCGCCGAACGCGCTGATGGCGTGCAGGCCGACGGCGGCAATGAATCTGCAACACCACCGGCGGTGACGCTGGCGACACCGTAGATCGGGGGCAACCACCAGTGGAAGGATGATCGAGCCGACAGGTTGGGCCGCGGGAGGATGGATGTTCTGGGGTCGTAGATTGGGAACGTGGTCACTGGCTCCCGAACAGGTGTTGGCACCCGGCCCGCAGAGGTAAAGGCGCCCGTGCGCTGTTCGCACCTCCCTGTGGATCCCCGCGGGTACCCGATCATCGCGGTCATTCCGCAGGAACCGGGCGAAGTGGACTTTGGGGCCTTATCCGAGCAGCGCAAGCTTGTTCTTACCACCTACGACCTGTGCGCGGTGTGCGCCATGCCGTTCCGGGACGAGTTGCGCTGGCAAGTCACGTTCGACGACCAGTTGCAGCACATGGGTGAGACCCCCACGTTCAACGAGGCGCCGGTGCACGAGGTGTGCGCGCTCTATGCCGCGCAGGTGTGCCCGTTCGTCTCGTCGCCCCACGCCCGGCTGGGCGACGCACAGCGCAAGGGTCAGCGACGCGCCGAAACGCTTGTGCTGGCCGGCTTCGACAGCACCGCCGCCGTGTACGGCCACGACAGCGAACTTCAGGTTGGCAAGAGCATCCTGATGTTCGACATGGCCGGGCTGCGTCGCACGCACCGCCTCACCGGTGCCGACGACGCCCGCCAGGTGTACGAGACCGCCCTCCACGACGAGGCCCCTATCCAGCTCGACGACGCCGAGCAGCGCATCGTGGACCTCCTCTGCGCGCCAACGCCGGAGGAGGGCGAGGACTCAGGCGCGGTCATGGCCGGCGCCACATGGTTTATCGGCGCGGCGTTCTGCCCTCGGATCCGCCAAGTGCAGGCGATGAAAAAGTTCGCCGAGGCCAAGGACGACTTCTACTTCCAACTCGCGGCGAACTTCCTCTTCGAGCCCGACAAGATGGCCGAGTGGGAAGACGCGAGCGACCCCTCTACCGCAGCAGCTGTGTCGTGGTTCCGTACCCGCGAAAGCCTGCCCACCGTCCTGCAGCAGTGGCGAGTGGCTGGCGCACGCCGAGTCCGCGACAGCAGAGGCCGCCGCCCCCGCCTCTCGGACGCGGCCATTGTTCCTCAGCGCGACGAGGCTGCCATCCGTCGACGCCAGGAAGCCGAGTCGGCCTTACGGAAGGGGCGCCGCAAGAAGCGATAAGCTTGCACACGCGGGATCCACAATGCTCCAGCTGATCTTCAGCAAGCGATCACAGCAGGGCCGCGCAGCGACCGGCACGCAATGGCAGGAAACAAGGAAGCGCAGGTCATCACGCTAGGGCCACAGGCGGAGCGTCGGGTTAGGAAACCGATGCTCTATCCCCTGAGCTACGAGGGCGCGAGGGCCTAGTCTAGCGACCTGGGGCTTCACCTGGGGTGGCAGGGAGTGGCAGGCGTTCACCCACGTCACCCGGACCCCTGTTCGCCCAGCCCAGGACCGTAGCCCGAGCACACGAATCCCGGTTTGCGACGGGCGGTCGGTCGCGGTGACCCGCGTTGGCACCGGCTCACCCGGGTTGGTATCCGCTGGAGAGCACACACCGCGCACATCATCGAGCCCTGCGTCTGCGTGGGCCTGTCTCGCCAACGGCAATGCCACACAGGCTGGGTGCGCGATCACCGCGGCTATGAGCGTGCGGATCGAGAAGGCAGCGGCGAGCGGCGTTAGCGAAATGAAGCCCCGGTTCTCTTCGGGCGGAAGTGATGTTGAAGTGTCAACTGCCCATGCCGGCTCATGCCTTGGCGAGGGCGTGGAGCGTTTCGGTGGTCGCCGGGCCGGCAGGGAAGAAGGCCTCGAGGGCCAGCCCGGCGACGGTAACATCCAGCGGCGTGCCGAAGAGGGTTGTGGTGCTGAAGAAGGCCAGCTCCTGGTCGTTGTAGCGGTACCGGAACGGGATGACCACGCGCGAAACGGCGTCGCTGATCGGTGCCGCATGGCCGTTGCCGCCGGGATAGCCGCGAAGCTCCTCGTGCAGTTCGTACAGGGCCGGGTCGTTGGTTGCCACGGCCTGCTGGCGCAGCCGGTGGAGCAGGCGGGCGCACCACTCAGGCAGATTGAGGATTCGCGGGGCCATGCCGTCGGGGTGCAGGCTGAGCCGCAGCACGTTGATCGGTGGGGTTAGGAGGCGGGGCTCGGCACCGGCGGTGAGCAGGGCGACGGCAGGATTGGCTTCGACGAGATGCCAGTGCTGGTTGATGAGCAGTGCGGGTACGGGCTGTGTCCGTCGAGGATCTGCCGTACGGCGGCACGTACCGGAGCCAGTTCCGGGTCGCTCAGCTCGTGGCTGGGGTAGGCGGGCGCGTAGCCGCCGGCGAGCAGCATCGTGTTGCGCTCAGTCAGCGGCACGTCGAGCTGTTCCGCCAGCCGCAGGATCAATTCGGGGCTCGGCCGAGATCGCCCGGTCTCTACGAAGCTCAGATGCCGGGCCGACACGCCCGCCTCGATCGACAGGTCGAGCTGACTCATCCCGCGAGTTCGGCGCCAGTCGCGCAGCAGCTCCCCGAGTGGCCGCCCGGAAATGGTCATAGTCGTCACGCCACCGACCCTATTTACCGCACCGGCGCACAGACCATTACCTGCGACGTAATCGACAGCGCGCCAAGGCGCCGGAGAGCATCTCTTCCAGAGGCGACAAGCCGAACCCATTCCCAGCGAACGAGGAGAGATCCATGGCTACCATATTCGATGAGCTGACCGAGCGGTACATCGCGATCTGGAACGAGACCGATCCGGCGAGGCGGCGCCGGGACATCAACGACCTGTGGGCACCCGAGGGCCAATACGTCGACCCGCTGGCCGTCGCCGAGGGCCGGGATGCGATCGACGCGACGATCGCCGCAGTGCAGAGCCAGTTCCCCGGCATGACGTTCCGGTTGGCCGGACCAGTCGACGGCCACCACAACCAAGCCCGCTTTACCTGGGAGCTCGGGCCAGAAGACGCCGAGGCAATGATCGTAGGCTTCGACGTCGCCATAACCGACGGCAACGGACGGCTGACCCAGGTTCTGGGTTTCCTAGACCGAGTCCCAGCGGCGTAATGACCCCCGGGGCGATGCTTGGCAGACGAGCGCCCGAGGTCCGAATCGATCCAGGGAGGAGAACACGGGGGCAACACTGGGCTGACTCCACACCGAGATGGCCGGCCTTCTGCCGATCAGATGATTTACGCGATGGCGTGGTGAGCGCATGAAACGCCGAACGGCGGCCCGCTGAACCAGTCGGGCCGCCGTTCAGAGAATGTGGATCAGAGCGGGCGGATGTTCTCCGCCTGCGGGCCCTTCTGGCCCTGCGTGATGTCGAACTCCACCTTCTGATTCTCGTCGAGGCTGCGGAAGCCACTCGCCGAGATCGCGGAGAAGTGGGCGAAGACGTCGGCGCCGCCGTCGTCTGGGCTGATGAAGCCGAAGCCCTTGTCGGCGTTGAACCACTTCACGGTACCTGTAGTCATGTCTGCTCCTTCGCAGGCTGTCAGAGACCGCACTGTGCGGACCCTTACGCCGCCGCGTTGATCACCCGCGCCGAAACGACACGAAAAACGAAAAGCGCCTGGATGGGTTTCAGATGCCCCATCAGGCGCCGGAAAACGTCTACGGAAATCAAAACTGCAACTCAGTTACCGTAGCACATGATCCGCCGTCGGCCCGATGGCGGCGGGTGAACCCAGCCATTGAGCTTGACTCCTCCCCGTCCTCGACGGGCTTTCCGGACCGAGGCGGGCACCCAGACGTTCGCTCCGGGGGCCCGCTCATCGCCCGTCGACGACCTCGCAGGAAGGGTTGGGCTGGTCAGTCCTGTCGCCGCGGCCCCGTTACCGCTTCTCGTTCTGCCGGAGGGCTTCCTCGAGTTGGTCTTCCAAGATGATGATCCGGCAGGCGGCCTCCAGGGCGGTGCCGCCGTCGACCATTTCGCGGGCCCGGGCGGCCAGGCGCAGCTGGTAGCGGGAGTAACGGCGGTGCCCGCCGCTGGAGCGGTGCGGGTTGATCAATTTCGCCTCGTCCAGGCGACGCAGGAAGTCCTGTGTGGTGCCGAGCATTTCCGCGGCCTGCCCGATGGTGTAGGCCGGGTAGTTCTCATCGCCGAACACGTCTTCGGGGTTTCGCCCCATGTCACCTCCACGTCGAGGGCCCCGGCGCACAAGCACCGGGGCCCAGGGTTACGGGTCAGAACACCATCTACCGACCGGAACGTCGGCTTGTCGTATCCGCACCAGCCGTCATTGACGGCTTCGGGCGCGAGGATCGCGTATGCGTGACCGGAGACCACCTCTCGTTCGATGGAAACTGCGGTGTCCGCCCGGCCTGAATCGACGGCCGACGGCGGGCGATCCAACGGTGTACGGCCCTCCCTTTCCTCTGCTACTTCTTTCCCTTGCTGTCGTACGGTCTGCCGGCGCCGGAGCCCACGTGACTTCACAGCCCCGACACGTGCGGCGAACATCAGCTGGAGCCCTGAAAGAACCTTGGCCCCACCTGCAACCGGCGTAAGCCACGCCGGAAGTGACGTGCTCTTACTGCCTCTCGGGAGGAACGGTGGTGCATGTTCCTCCCGAGCCGCCCGTCGTGTCTTCACGGCCGGACGGTCCGTCTGCGTCTTGACGGATCTTTCCTCTCGACTCGAAGAAGAGTATGCCACAGCCCGGAAGATGTCTAGTCGTCTCAACCTAGATTTCCTGGCCGACAGTCATCAGGATGACTGGCCCACCGAGCACGCAGTGCGCGAGCCGTGGCGACGACGACCCGACACCGATGCCACCTACCGGCCCATGAAGACCGCCGCACTCGACGACGTACCCGGGCCGGCCGCGTTGGTTGCCTCCACCGCCCACGACGCAGCCCTCCGGAGGCCCTCGCCCGCAGGTACGGCCCCGCGCACTCCTCGCCATCGCCGTCGTTCTCGTCGGCATCGCGGTGCGCGTGGTGAATGGTTCCGCCGAATTCGGTCGGGTCCAGCCGGGTGACGTCCTCGCGTGCCGCACCACGGACCCGGCGTGGACCCCGCTGCTCGGCGTCGCGGCCGCCATCGTCACCGAGATCGACGGCCTGCTGTCGCACGCCGCGATCGTGGCGCGCTGCGTGACGGTGCGCCGGTGGAGGTGGACGGGAGCGCTGCGCGGGTCATGCTCGTCGATTCTTGGCCGGGAGGTCGTCGACCGCACCGGCGACGTCCCGGGCAGCGTTCACCGATCCTCGTGGACGTGGTGCGCGGCAATCCGCTCCCTGATGGCCACTCGCTGCGGGTCGTCCGTGTCGTCGAGCAGGTCGAGGGCTTCCCGACCCCGGCTGAGAGCGTTGTCGTGGTGGCCGACGGCGCGGAGGGCTTCCGCCAGTACGGCGAGAGCGCGCGCCTGGCGTAGCGGGTCGCCCAGCTCGTCGCCGACCACCCGGGCGAGGGTGGCGTCGGCCAACGCGTCGCGGTGCCGCCCTAGGCGGAGGTGAGCCTCGGCCGAGACGGTGAGAGCGTCGCAGCGGATCGTGTCGTCGGTGACACGGTCGTGCAGGTCGATAGCGACACGGACGAGGTCGAGTGCGATCTCCGGCTGGCCCGTGTCGAGGCTGAGCCCGGCGAGCTGAACGTGGTTGAGGCTTCGGCCTCGCAGCGAGCCGATCCGGTTCCAGACGGCAAGAGCCTGCTGGTAGAGAAGACGGGCCTGGTCGTACCGTCCGAGCTGACGATGGGCGTCACCGAGATGGTAGAGCGTGTACGCCTCCCCCGTCGCGTTCCCCGTCCCGCGACAGTCGGTCAAGACTTCCTGGAAGGTCTCGATGGCGGTGGCGGTCGCCCCGGTCCGCAGGTGCACGGAGGCGAGATTGTGCCGGCAGACCATCTGCAGTTCGGCGAAGCCGTTCTCCTCGGCGAGACGCGAGGCCTCGGCGAACAGGCTGCCGGCACGATCGTAGTCGTGAGTTGTGAAGTACGTGGCTCCAAGATTGATGAGGGTGCCCACCCGGGCCAGGGCGTGCCCGTCGGCAGTCGCGGCGTCGAGGGCGATCCGCAGCATCTCCCGCATGTCCTCCTGGCTTCCGGAGCGGTCGAAGACTTCGTGGACCGTGTCGACGGTCTGCCAGGCGTGCCTATGGAAACCCTCCACGGTCGCGCTGCGGACCAGGGCAAGCACGTTGGTCCGTTCCGTCTCGCACCACCGCAGAGCGGCGCTTTCCGAGGGGAAGGTCATCGGTGTCACCGCACCCGGGTCGGGCAGGTCAGGAACGGGTGCGCGGTTCGGCTCCAGGGCCGTGACGGCGTTGACTGCTGTGAGCAGGTACCAGTCCAACAGCCGACGCAGTGCCGCTTGTCGCTGCTCGGCGGGTTCCTCCGCCCGGGCCCGGTCTGCGGCGTACCGGCGAAGCAGGTCGTGCATCCGATACCGCCGGACGGTGTCGTGATTGATCAAGTGCGCGCGTGCGAGTCGGTCGAGGGCCCGTTCAGCCCCGGCGACGTCCACCGCCAGCATCGCCGCTGCGGCCTCGGCCCCGATGGCGCCGCCGGGGAAGAGGCCGAGTCCTCGGAAGAGCCGGGTGGGCATCGGGGTGAGCGCGTTGACCGACCAGGCGAAGACAGTCCGCAGCGTCATTTCGTCCGTGTCGTCGCCCTCGATGTCGAGCAGCCGGCCGGTGAGTTCGTCGGCCAATTCGCCGAGCCGTGCCTGGGGCCGGGAGACGACGTGCTCGCCGATGACCCGCAACGCGAGCGGCAGCCCGCCCGACAGCCAGGCCAGCGTCTCCAGTGCCGCAGGCTCCGCCACGGCGCGTTCGGGTCCGATGATCCGGGCGAGCATGTGATGTCGTTCGAGGTGCGACAGTGGTGTGACGGTGAGGCTGCGGATGCCGTGGCGGACACTCAATCCGCGGAGGCGATTGCGACTGATCACCACCGTTAGGCTGGTATCGGATCGGGGCAGGAGCTGCTGTGCCTCGTCGGAGTCGACCACGTTGTCCAGCACGACGAGCATCCTCCGCCCATCCATCAGCCGGTGGTACATTTCCGCGCGTCGATGGGCATCGGAGGGTACCCGATCCGCCGGAACGCCGAGGGCGACGAGAAAGCGGTGCAGCGCCGCCTGCGCGCCGATGGGCGGCACCGGGCCGTGCGCCTCTGCGTTGAGGTAGAGCTGCCCGTCCGGGAACCACCCCTGTCGGCGACGCCCCCAGTGCCCGGCGAGGGTGGTCTTGCCCACCCCGGGCATCCCGGTCAGCACCACCACCTTGGAGGTGCCCTCGCCGGTGGCGAGGGTGTCCAACTCGTCCAGCAGCCGGCGGTGCCCGGCGTAGTCGGGTACGTCGTTCGGCAACTGTCGGGGTACCGGCATCGTCGCCTCGACGGCGGCGAGGTGGTTCCTGGCGGATGCGGTGGGCCGGAGATTCGCGACGTCGAGCACCGGGTCGACGCGCATCGTACGGCGGTAGCGGCGACGGTAGGCGACCACAAAATCCCGTGCGTCGTAGGTGCGACCGGCGGCGTGCAGTGCAGCGATCCACAATCTCGCCAGGCCCTCGTCGAGTGGATTGTCGATCAGCAACGGTTCCAGCCGAGCCAGCGCTCGGTTGTGTTGACCGATGGCCAACTCGCTTTCCGCCAGCATTTTGGCTGCGGCGAATTGCCTCTCCCGCATATCCCGTCGAAGGTGTTCGCATCGCGCGCCCCTCAGGTCCGCGAGCGGATCACCCCGCCACAACTCGTCTGCTCGGGTGAGCAGGGCGACGCATCGGTCATGCTGATCCCGGTCGACAGCCTGCCGCGCCTCGGCGGTCAATCGCAGGAAACGGTGGTAGTCGACCAATTCGGGATCGACGGTCAAGCGGTAGGCGGCGGTACCGGGCACCCGCACCAGGGCATCCTGGAGGTCGACCGACCTCAGGGCGGCCCGCAGACGGCTGGCCAGCGTGTAGAGCAGCGGGCGGCGAGCATCGACAGCGGAGTCCTGCCACAGAAATTCCACGATCGTCTCGATCCGCACCGGATTGCCGGCGTGATAGAGAAGGACGGCGAGCAGCCCGCGCTGCTTCGCCGCACCCAGCGGAATCGACCGCCCCTCGACCATGAGCTTCGTGGGACCCAGAATCGCGAACTCCATCAGCTCCACCCCGCTCACTCTTGATCGACAAATACCTATTCATTCTTCTTCCATCAACCCGACTCCTCAAACGTTTGTCCGGAGAATCAAAAATCAGACATCGGCCTTGCTACCCGCTTGCAAGCCCGCTGCAAGGCGACCGGCAAGCTGATCCGCAACAGGCTCCCCCGACGCTGGATGCCGCCGACATCCATTGCTGGAGGGACACCAATGACGTCACTGGAATGGCCATCCGCCCCCATCGGCATCGACGCCAGCCGCTGGACAAGCCGGCCAGGCTGCCGGACGGTGCTGGTCGTGGCGCACACGATCGCGAGCTGCCAGCGTCTCCTGGACGTGATCGAGCACGTCGAGAGCGACCCGAGGGTGCAGTTGCTCTTCACCGTGGCGCCGGACGTCTTCAACCATCAGGTGAAGCGCTTCCTAGACCGGTTGGGCGCACTGGTCCTCCCCTGGCAGCAGGCCATCCGGGAACAGTTCGACCTCAGTCTCGCCGCCGCGCACGGCGGGCTTCACCAACTGCACGCACCCCTGTTCCTGATGGCCCACGGAGCAGGGCGCGGCAAACGGGTGCGACCCGGGCCGTACGGCGGACCGGTGCTTGCGGACCCACCGGTGTACGGCCTCGACGCGCAGCGACTGACCCATGGCGGTCGGGTTCTTCCGACGGCCCTCGCCCTCTCCCACGACCACGAGTTGGAGGTGCTGCGCCGGCAGTGTCCGGAGGCAGTCGAGGCTGCTGTGGTGATCGGTGATCCGTGCGCTGATCGGCTCGTCGCCAGCCTCCCCTGGCGCCGGGACTACCGGCGGGGCCTGGGACTGAGCAACCGGCAGGAGCTCGTCGTCGTTTCCTCAACCTGGGGCCGAGACGGCGTCTTCGGACGTTGGCCCGACCTGATTCCGCAGTTGATGACACAGCTCCCACCGGACCGGTACCGGATCGCCGCGCTTCTGCACCCGGCGGTTTGGGACGCGCACGGGCACCGCCAGATCCGGGCCTGGCTCCGGGACTGCATCGACGTCGGGCTGGTCCTGCCCGACCCGACAGAGGACTGGCGCGGCCCGGTGGTCGCGGCCGACCACGTCATCGGTGACCACGGCTCTGTCACCGCGTACGCCGCAGCCATCGGACGCCCGACCCTGCTGCTGCCCGGGCTGCGCTCGGTGCCCGCCGCCGGCACGCCTCAGCACCTGCTTGCTGTGAGCGCCAACCGCCTGGACCCGCACCGGCCGATTCCTCCACAGCTCGCCCTGGCCACCGGAGTCGACCAGCAAGCGGTGATGGCCGCACTGACCAGCCGCCCGGGGCACGCCGGCGTGCTGTTGCGGCGCACCATGTACCGCCTGCTCCACCTGACCGAGCCCGGCCGGCACCGACAGACGGGCCCTGTGCCGTCGCCTGGCTCCGGAAGTGGGAAGGCCCCCCATGACCTCGCGGGGTGAGCCCGTCGTCGTGGGGCTGTCGGCCGACCGGCAGGCGGTCTGCTCGGCCCGGTTGGCCGACGTCGTCGTGACGATGATCGACAGCGGCGACGTGGCCGAGGTCGGAATGGCCCTGCTGACGACGTACCCCGGGCTGGCCCTCGCCGTCGTCGGCACTCCCTCGGGGAACGTCGCCGTCGGGGTACGCGGCGACCGACCACTTCGGCTCGGCCAGTTGACCGCACCCGGGCGGCTGACGATCGGGCTGCTCACCGTTACGGCTCGCCTGCTCCACAGCCGGTGGATCACCGGAACCATGTATCAACCGCGCACCAGCCAAGACGTCCTACTGCTCGTCCGCGCCGCCGCTCAACTCGCCGAGCCGGCGGAGCACGTCGGGCAGCCGGGGCGCGGCGAGCGCGGTGAAGATGGCGGCGGCAATCCGATAGTGCCGCCGTGCGGTCTCGTCGTCGCCGCGCCGCCGGGCGATGCGGCCGAGCAGGAACACAGCCTCTGCCCGCTCGTTGTCGGCTCCGAGCGCGGCCATTCGTCGCACCGCCTCGGTGGCTGACTCCTCGGCAGCACCGAGGTCGTCGGTCCCGAGGTACGCATCGGCCAGGCCGATGAGCACCCGGGCGGCGTTGTAGGGGTCGACCTCGGACAGTTCGGCGAAGATCTGCCCGGCCTCCACCAACAGCGGTAGTGCCTCGGCCGGCCGGCCGGTCCGGGTCCGGAGCATGCCCAGGTTGAGACAGGAGAGGCCCACACTTCGGACGTTCGGCAGGGTTCGCCGTCCGGCCAGGACCCGGGTGTACGCCTCCGCCGCCTGTTCCTCCCGTCCGGTATCGGCGTAGAGGGTGGCCAGCCCTTCCTCGGCGTCGATGACGCCCTGAGCGTCACCCGCCTGCCGATACCGGTCGACCGCCGCCCGCCCATGCCGCTCGGCCGCCTCATGGGCGCCGACACGGCTATACGCCCGGCCGAGCCGTTTGAGCATGACCGCCTCGGCCCACACGTTTCCCCACGCCCGGGCGGCCCGCACACCGCGTTTGTCGATCTCCAGGCGATCCTGGTAGCCCTTGAAGTAGAGAAGGAGTGGCCAGACCACGTCACTGAGCTGCCAGGCCAGCTCATGGAGGCCCAGGTCGAAGGCGACCCGGCCGGCCTCCGCCAGGTTGCTCCGCTCCCGGTCCAACCAGGCGAGGGCAGCAGACCGGTCGGAGAACTCGGGCGGCCCGTCCAATGCCTGCTGATAGACGTATGGCAGCCGCCGCCGGTAGGGGGTCACCACGAGATCCGCCCGGCGGGCCGCGGCCAGGTAGAACTCCAACATCGTGCGCACGGCTGCCTGTCGGCCGACGGGCGGGTCATCCTGCTCCGACATCTCACGCGCGTACAGCCGGAGCAGGTCGTGGTAGCGGAAGCGATCCTCGGCCACCTCCTCCAACAGGCTCGCGTCCAGCAACTCCCCCACCACGGTGTCCGCGCGGGTGCCGTCTGCCCTACCCGCTCCGGCCACCGCCGCGACCAGATCCATCCCGAACTCCGCCCCCGGGTGCAGAGCCAATCTCCGGTACAGCACCGACGCCTCCGGCGTCAGGGCCTGGTACGAGAACTGGAACGTCGTCCGGATCGACAAGCCGTCCACCACCGAGAGCCGGGCCAGCCGCTGCGCCTCGTCGGTCAGTTCGGCCACCATCCGGCGAACTGTCAACCTGGGACGGGAGGCCAGCCGCGCCGCCGCCACGACGAGCGCGATGGGCAGACCACCACAGATCCCCGCCAACTCCTCGGCCGGCGCGAACTCGTTGAGAATCCGCTCCCGACCGACGGCCCGCCCCAACAACTCCACCGCTTCTGGAGCCGGCAACGGACCCACCTCGATCAGGCGGGCGCCGTCCGGCAGCAACCCGGTCAGTCGCCGGCGGCTGGTCACCACTACCACCGCCGACGCCGACGCCGGCAACAGCGTCCTGACCTGAGCTGCCGAGTACGCGTCGTCGAGGACCACCAGCAGGGAACTGTTCGCGGTCACCGTGCGGTAGAGGGTGACCTGTTCGGCCAGATGCACGGGAATCCGGTCCGGGGCCACCCCGAGGGCCCGGAGGAAGGCGGACAGCACCACGCCTGGGTCCGAAGGCTCGGCGCCGCTGAAGCCACGCAGGTCGGCGTAGAGCTGCCCATTGGGAAAAAGGTCCAGCCTGGCATGTGCCCACTGTCTCGCCAGTGCCGACTTCCCGGCGCCGCCCGGCCCGAAGAGAACAGCGACGAGATTGCCCCGCTCGGCGAGGTACGCGTCCAGAGCAGACAGTTCCTTGGTTCGGTTCGTGAAGTTCGGCGACGGCGCCGGTAGCTGCCGGGGAATCGGAGAACGACCGACGGGAGCGCCACCGAAGTACACATCGCCGTGGATGACGCCGGCCTGAACACTCAATCCCGACACGTTTCCGGACTGCTCGTTCGACGTACCGGGCGGCGTTGTTCGCTCGGTTCCGTAGGAGTCCGTTCCCACTCGCCGCGCCCCAACCCGCCCGCCGCACACCCGACCCGGCCGGACCTAGAAGATGATGTCGCCCTGCACGTCGCGCGCCTGTACGACTTTCCCGGCCGTTCCGCTGAAGTGGTTCACCACCTGGCCCTGGACGGCGACGACGCCCGCCCCGTCCAACCTGCGCCATTCGTCACCGAGGGCATCGGCGAAGCCCGGGTCCCGTGCCATCACGTCTGCAAGAGCCGAGGCGAGCGCAGTATGCCGCCAACGCTCCTGCGGGTGTGCCATCGCGGCGTCGAGCACGGCCGATTCTCGCGTCCCCGCTCCGAATCGATCACGCACCAGACTGATCAACGAACCGATCGCGTTCCGGGCACCGACGCCGAGCGCCTCCGCACCTTTGGTCGCCAGCGTGGTAGCGACAGCCAGGACGATCTGATCCTCCATGCACGGCCTCCCACGAACCACGACTCATATAGACGCTTCGCACTGCCGTCACCGGCGAGCCTAACGCCAAGAGGCAATCGGCCGAAGCCGCCGCAGCCGCCGCAGCCGCTACAGGTGGCTGGAATTACTGATATCGTTCCATGTCATGGTTACTCATCTAAATACCTAGAGTTAGCGGTAAGTTACACAGGGGGCACCATGACCGACACGTCCCATAATGTGAGCATCGCTCTGCTCTGATAGGGATGACCAGTAGTCTCACGCCGTGATGATCATCGCGGCCCTGGTGGCTGCCGACCTCCTCTCCTTGCTGTCCCCAGAGTCCCTGGACTTGCTCGCCCAGTTCGGGCTGACGACGATCAGTTCCTGCGTAGCCGAGTTGAGCGATGCGACTGTGTGGACGCCCCTCTGGGTGAAGTGGGTGGCCTGACGATCATCTAACGAACCGCTTCTCCATCAGTTGCGAATGCGCCGCCGGCCGAGGGCCGGCGGCGCCGCACGTTCAGAGCGCCACCCGGATGACGTCCTCAGCCATCGATGTCACGCGGCTTCCAGCAGAGCGCGCGGAGCGTGCGCATGTCGTCGGACGCCACCGTCTTCAGGCCCTCCAACCGGTGCGCGGCGGCCGAGCTGCGATGTCGATAAGTCCGGCTGCAGTCCGGAGGGGCGGCAATACGGTTCACCCCACGGCACCGACGGGGAACCGCGCGGTACGACGACCCAGCGATCGCCACGCCGGCAGTGCGCTCGCCAGCATCGCCAGGAGCAGGCAGAGCCCCACCACCCCGCCGACCACCGACCACGGCACCACCAGGTCGACCGGTACACCGGCCTGCTCGGCGAGGCCGGCGCGGATGCTCAGCAGACCGACGAAGGCGACAGCCCCGCCGAGCAGTGCGCCGAGCAGCACCACCAGGGCGGACTCGGCCGTGACCAGCCAGACGACCTGCCTTCGGGTGGCACCGGCCAACCGGATCAGCCGCAGGTCGGCCACCCGGCCGGCGGCGGCCATCAGCAACGTGTTCGCCACCGCGACAGCCCCGTAGCCGGCCGAGACACCGATCAGTAGCAGCGTGAAGAGCCAGACGAGGCGATCCTCGGCACGGTCCGCCTCGGCCGCCCACCCGGCCACGTCCACGATCCTCCCGCCGAGCGGGGGGTCGATCCGGTCCTGGACGTACACCGCGGAGGTGAGCGCCGAGGGGTCGTGCGCCCGCACCACGGATCGGGGCAGGAGCAGGTCGCCGGGGATCGAGTCGTCGGTGACGACCGCGACGACGCGCAGGGACACCACCTCCCCGTCGGCGAAGACCAGCGCGTACGGCTCGGTCGGCCGCCGGTTCGCCGAGGCGGGAAGGACCACCGTGTCGTCGCCGCTCAGGTCGTCCAGTGTGCCGGCGACGACGGTGAGTGCCCGGTTCGCGGCGGCGAAGCCCGCCGGGTCCACGCCGAGCGCGGTCAGTGGCCGGTTCTCCGGCGACGACTTCGGGTAGTTCTCGAAGACCGTCGTCGGGAGGAGGGCCGTGCCCCCGATCGCCGCGACGGCCTGGTCCGACAGGCCCGGTGCGCGGTCGGGCACGACGATCCAGCCGGCGTTGACGTTGTCGGCCCGGCCCGCCGCGTAGGCAGCCGTGGTGGTGCGCACCATTCCGGCGACCAGCACCGCGAACGCGACAGTGAGCAGCACCGGGGCGGCGATCGAAGCCGTCCGCCGGGTCGCGGTCGACGCTCCGGCCCGGACCAGCATCCCGATCGCGCCCCCCGGTCGACGCACCGGCCACCGCAGCATCCGCACCAGCGGGCCGACGGCCGCAGGGGCCAGCACTGTGGCACCGGCCACCAGCGCCATCACCGCGTACAGGGCGTACTGCGCCGCGACGCGGGCCTCGTCGGCGGTCGCCGTACCGACGCTGAGCGCGACCCCCACCGCGACGAGCAGCGCACCGGTGGCGATGCGCAGCCGTCCGATCGGTCGCTGCTCGACCGCCGCTTCGCGTAACGCCTCCAACGGTCGGATCCGTGCCGCCCGGCGCGAGGCCGACCAGACGGCCAGCAGCGAGATCACCGGGCCGGCGACGAGCGAGAGCGCGACCGGCCAGTGTTCGTACCCGACCCGGAAGGTCGACGGTTCGAATCCGGCGTCGACGAGAAGCCGGCCCAGCAGCGGCGCGAGCCCTCCGCCCACCAGGAGGCCGGCGATCCCGCCCGCGGTGCCGACGACGAGCGCCTCGCCGTACACCATGCGGCGGACCTGGCGGCCGGTGGCGCCGACGGCGCGCAGCAGGCCCAGCTCACGGCGGCGCTGCGCGACGGTGAACGCGAAGGTGGAGGCCACGACGAACACCGTGACGAAGCCGGCGAGGGCCGCCGTGGCGGTGAGCACCTGCATGCCGATCCAGCGGGTGCGGGCGTCGTTGCGAGGCTCCAGCGCGCCACGCGTGTCGCCGGTCAGAACCGATCCGTCCGCGCCGACGATTCCGCGAGCCGCCGTGGCGACCCGCTCGGGGTGGGCGCCCGCCGCGAGCAGCAGCCCGATGGCCCGGACGCCGGGCGCGAGGGTGGCGGCCACGTCGTCGGCGACATGGACGCCGGGCCCGTCGACCAGACCGGTGACGGTGTACGGCTGCGGGCCGGCCGCCGTCAGCAGGGCCACCGGCACGCCGGGGCGCAGCCCGAGTGCACGGTCCACGACCACCTCGCCGGGCCTGCGGGGCGGCTCGCCGTCGGTGAGGCGCAGTCCACCGAGCCGGGCGCTGGACCAGCCGTGCCCCTGGTGGGCGTCCTCCCGCCGGCCGTCGGTGCCCGCGGGGCGGCCGTCGACGAGCGGCTGCGCGTAGAAGGTCCGGTCCGGCACGGCCGCCGCGACCCCGGGCAGGGCGGCCAGCCGGCGGACGAGCTCCGCCGTCGTGGTCGCGGACCAGGGCCGCGTCGGCACGAACGAGTCGGCCGAAGCGCCCGCTTCGGGGCTCTGCACCACGACCGCCGCCCGCGCGAGGCGATCCGGCACCTGGGGGCGCCCGGAGGCGAGAAGCAGCGTGGCCGCCGCTACCAGCGTGACCCCGATGGCCACGGCCACGAACGCGCTCAGCGACCGCCGGATGCTCAGCACGACGGCCCCGCAGGCGTCGCCGCGTGCTGGGACGGGACGGCCGCACGCTCGGCGATCCGGGCGGCGACCACCGCCGCGGTGATCCCGCCGTCGAACTCGTCGACGATGCGGCCGTCGGCGAGCAGCAGGACCCGATCGGCGTACGCGGCGGCGGCGGGATCGTGGGTCACCATCACGACGGTCTGCCCGTGGTCGTCGACGAGTGCGCGCAGCAGTCGGAGCACCTGCCGGGAGGCCGCGCTGTCCAGCGCGCCGGTCGGCTCGTCGGCGAAGACCACCGCCGGGCGGGTGATCAACGCTCGGGCCACGGCGACACGCTGCTGCTCGCCACCGGACAGCTCACTCGGCCGGTGCCCGGCCCGGTCGGCCAACCCCACCGCGTCGAGCGCGGCGGCGACGTCCCGGGCCGGCGGGCGGCGGCCGGCCAGCCGCAGCGGCAACTCGACGTTCTGCGCCGCGGTCAGCGTGGACACCAGGTTGAACGCCTGGAACACGAACCCGATCCGATCCCGACGCAGCCGGGTCAGTTCGTCCTCACCCAGGTCGTCGAGGCGGGTGCCGTCGATCGTGACGGTCCCCTCGGTCGGGCGGTCCAGTCCCGCCGCGCAGTGCAGCAGGGTGGACTTGCCCGAGCCCGAAGGGCCCATCACCGCAGTGAACGTGCCGCTCGCGAAGCCGGTCGTCACGCCGTCGAGCGCCGTCACCCGCCGGGTCCCGGTGCCGTACACCGCGCGCAGCCCCGTCAGGGTCACCGTGTGTGTGGTCATGACCGCCACGGTGCCCGGCGTGGTGGGTGCCGCGCGTCGTGCCGGCGCGGACACTTTCCGGCCCTTCCCCGGTCGGAGGCGACGGCCCGCGATCGCCGGTACGTCGTCCTCCGGGATGACGACCCGCGGGTGGACGCGTCCGGCTCGGCCAGCCGATACCGTCGTGCAGGTGACCGCTCCCCTGCTGACCCGGCGACTACGGCCGGTGGAGCTGTACATCGTGGACGCCGTGCTCGCCGTCGCGGTCGGCGGGCTGCTCGGTCCGTATGCGGCGCTGGAGTCGCCGCTGCACGGTGGCGTACGCGAGCCGCTCTGGGTGTCGGTGCTGGTCGGGTTCGCCCTCGGGCTGCCGCTGGCCGTCCGACGCCGGTGGCCGATCACCGTCGCCGCCGTGATCAGCTCCGTCACCACAGTCGCCCTGATCACCGGCGTGATCCCCAACTACGCCGCCGCCGCGCCGGGACTCGCCGTCGGTCTGTCCTTCTACACGGTGGCCGTGTCGACGACCACCCGCCGGTCGCTGCCCAGTGCCGCCGGTTGTCTCGCTCTGGTGAGCGTCGCGCTGGCGCTGACCGGGGGTGATCTGTGGTCGCGGACGGGTGCCGTCGTCTACGGCGCCGTCATGATCGCGCCCGCCTGGGCGATCGGCTGGCTGGTCCGCGAGCGACGCGCCCTCGCCGCCCGGCAGGGCGAGCACCTGGTCCGTCAAGCCGCCGCCGAGGAGCGGTTGCGGGTGACGCGGGAGCTGCACGACGTCGTCGCCCACACCCTGAGCCTCATCGTGGTGAAGGCGGCCGTCGCAAACCACGTCGCCGAGACCGACCCCCGCGAGGCGGGGGCCGCGCTGCGGGTGATCGAGGAGACCGGCCGCAACGCGCTGACCGACGTACGCCGGGTGCTCGGCGCACTGCGCGAGGACGCCCCGTACGCCCCGGCGCCCGGGCTCGACGAACTGCCCGCGCTCGCCCGGCAGGCGGCGATCGGCGGGGTCGACGTACGGCTCGACGTACGGCGGGAGGAACCGTCCGGCGCGGTCCCGGAGTCGGTGGGACTGACGGTCTACCGGATCGTGCAGGAGGCGGTGACCAACGTGGTGAAACACGCGGGGCCGGCCGCGTGCCGGGCGACGGTGACCGTCACGCCTCGCGAGGTCAGGGTCGAAGTGACCGACGACGGCCGCCGGCCGGTCCTGAGCAACGGGACGGGGCACGGGCTGATCGGCATGCGGGAACGGGTGACGTTGCACGGGGGCGAGTTCCACGCCGGGCCGCGCTCCGGCGGCGGCTACGCCGTGACGGCCACTCTGCCCTACCGGGGTGCCGCGTGATCCGGGTGCTGATCGCCGACGACCAGGCGCTGCTGCGTGGCAGCTTCCGGCTGCTGGTCGACTCGACCCCGGACTTCACCACTGTCGGTGAGGCGGGCACCGGCGTGGAGGCTGTGGCGCTGACCGCCGAGCACCGGCCGGACGTGGTGCTGATGGACGTGCGGATGCCGGAGATGGACGGCATCGAGGCGACCCGGCGGATCTGCGGCGACCCCGCCACCGCCGGCACCCGGGTCGTCATCCTGACCACGTTCGACCTGGACGAGTACGTCTACGGGGCGCTGCGCGCCGGAGCCAGCGGGTTCCTGCTCAAGGACACCCCGCCGGCGGACCTGCTGGCCGGCATCCGGGTGGTGGCCGCGGGCGAAGGGCTGCTCGCGCCGACGGTGACCCGCCGGCTGATCGACGAGTTCGCACGTCGGCCCGAGCCGGCCCGGCCGCTGCCGCGACGGCTGGACGGGGTGACCGAGCGGGAACGGGAAGTGCTCACGCTGATCGGCCGGGGTCTGTCCAACGCGGAGTTGGCCGGGCACCTCGGTCTCAGCCTGGCCACCGTGAAGACGCACGTCGGGCGGCTGCTGACCAAGCTGGCGGTACGTGACCGGGCTCAACTGGTCATCGTGGCCTACGAAACCGGCCTGGTCGGGCCGGGCGGGCCACACTGAGCGGGTCGCCCTCCCGGGCAGAGCATCGGTGGCGGGCCATTCCGCGGCTAGGCTTGGCTGTCATGACGACTCTCGGTGTGGTGTTCCGGCCCCAGAATCCACCCGAACGCCTCCGCTCGGTCGCACGCGCCGCCGACGAAGCCGGCCTCGACCAGTTGTGGCTCTGGGAGGACTGTTTCCTCGAAAGCGGCATCGCCACCGCCGCCGCGGCCCTGGCCTGGACCGACCGGCTGGCGGTGGGCGTCGGGCTGCTGCCGGTGCCGTTCCGCAACGTCGCGGCACTCGCCATGGAGGCCGCCACGCTGCACCGGCTCTTCCCCGACCGGGTGCTGCTCACCGTGGGCCACGGCGTCCAGGACTGGATGGAGCAGGTCGGCGCGCGGGTGGGCTCGCCGCTGACGCTGCTGCGCGAGCACGTCGAGGCGTTGAAGGCGCTGCTGGCCGGCGAGACGGTCACGACGTCGGGTCGCTACGTCAAGCTCGACAAGGTCAAGCTGGACTACCCGCCGCTGGGCACGGCCCGGATCTACGCCGGCGCGACCGGGCCGAAGACGCGTGCTCTCGCCTGCGAGGTCGCCGACGGGATCCTGCTGACCGCCGGCACGCCGCCGCAGGAGGTGGCCGCCGTCAGGTCGACGGCCAAGGCCGTCACCGTGTACGTCCATGCGGCGACCGGCCCCGACGCCGAGGCACGCATGGCACGCGAGCTGGAGTCCTGGGACGAGTCGGACGGCTGGGACGCCACAGCGGCCGGCGACGCAGCCGCCGTTGCCGCTGTCGTGAACCGTTACCGGGACGCCGGAGCCGACGCCGTGATCCTGCAGCCCACCGCTGACGAACCCGACCTCGAGGGCTTCGTCCGGTTCACCGCACAGCAGGTCGGTCCGCTGGTGCGGTAGCCGGCCGGATCGGGTGTGTTGTAGGGCTCGCCGACGGTGGTGCCACTTGGCGCCGGTCAGGGCGACCAGGGCGTTGGCGGTCCGGAAGTACGGGTTACGGCCCAGGTCGCCGACTGTGGTGATGTTGAAGGCGTGATCGGTGGAAACCGATCGTCTACGGACAAAACTGCCGAATTAGATCATGGAGCGGGCGCGTCAGTCCACTTTGGACGAGGACTGACTCACGCCTCCTCGTCGCCGCCCTCGTCGTCGCCGAAGGAGTCGAAGACCTCGTCGGCGACCATGCCGCCGGCGAAGCCCAGGGCGGCGCCGCCCACCACGCCCGCGGCAACGGCACCCATGCCGGGACCGCCGTGGTGCTCCTGGTGGTGGTGCTCCTTGTGGTGACCGCCCGGGTGGCCGTACGCGGCGTGCCCGTAGCCGGGCGGCGGGGGCGGGTAGCCGGGCCTGTCGCTTATACACATCTGACGCTGCC
>NZ_RCVK01000058.1:0-1821 GCF_003667485.1 Micromonospora sp. BL1 | reverse complement strand
GATCAAGGACGTGGCGGAGGCGGGCGGCGAGCTGGGCTCGGACCAGGTCGGGGACGTGGGCGGAGATGTCGCCGCCCCACTTCGCCACGTCCTTGATCAGGCTGGACGAGATGAACGAGTAGAGCGGGTTGGTCGGCATGAACAGCGTCTCCACGCCGGCCAGGCCGATGTTCATCTGGGCCATCTGCAGCTCGTAGTCGAAGTCGCTCACCGCACGCAGGCCCTTGATCAGCACACTCGCCTGCTGCGCCCGGCAGAAGTCGACGAGCAGGCCGCGGAACGACTCCACCCGGACGTTGTCGTACGAGGCGGTCACCTCGTGGAGCATGTCGATCCGCTCCTCGACCGTGAACAGGCCCTGCTTCGACTGGTTGACCAGCACTCCGACGATCACCTCGTCGAACAGCCGGCTGGCCCGGCCGATGATGTCGAGGTGTCCGTTGGTGACCGGGTCGAACGAGCCCGGGCAGACCGCACGTCTCATGATCGGCGACCGTACCAAAGAGTGGTCTCGCCGTAACGTCTGCTGCGCTCCGGAGTGACACCTTCCACCCACGCGACCGGTCCGGTACGGCTGGACCGCTCGACGACCACGAGGGCGTCCGGGGCGAGCCAGCCGCCGTCGACCAGGGCCGCCAGCATCGCGGTGATCTCGGCGTCCGGCACCGCGTACGGCGGATCGGCGAACACCACGTCGTACGGCCCGTCGGTGGGCCCGGCCGCCAGCACAGTGGCGACCTTGCCGGTGACCAGGCGCGCGGCCGGCGCGGCCCGCAGCGCGGCGATGTTCTCCCGGATCACCCGGGCGGCCCGCGCGTCGGACTCGACGAGCAGCACGTGGGCCGCGCCCCGGGACAGCGCCTCCAGACCGACCGCGCCGGAACCGGCGTACAGGTCGGCGAAGCGCGCCCCGTCCAGGTCGACGTGGGAGTGCACGGCGCTGAACAGCGCCTCGCGGACCCGGTCGGAGGTGGGCCGGGTGCCGGCACCCGGTGGCGCGGCGATCCGCCGGCCGCCGAGCGTGCCGGCCACGATCCGGGTCACCGTCGCTCCCTGCGCATGCCCCGACGCTACGCGACGCCGGGAGGCGTGGACGAGGTACCCGGCGCGACGATCCGTGACTCGACGTGCATCAATGATCTCGAATGCATAACGGACCCTTTACGACCCTTCGATCATGGTGACGCCCGCACTGTCGATCTCGCTAGGGTCTGGCCCGATTGCCGAGCGGACGCGTGGCTTCGGCCCCTCCGCCCGGCCTCTCCCATCCTCCCCTCGTCAGGAGTAGGCGTGAACCGTCTCCACCTCCGGCGTGCCGCCGTCCTCACCGCCGGCACGCTGCTCGGCCTCGCGGGCGTCGCCACCGTCGCCGGCCCGGCCGCCGCCCACCACCCCGAGCCGTCCGGCAGCTACTGCGCCACCGAGAACGGCACGGTGACCGTGACCTGGTCGGTGATCGGCAGCGAGACCGACATCTCCGGCCGGATCATCAAGATCGAATCCACGGTGCCCGGCGCGATCAGCGGCGGCCTCGCGGTCGGCGCGGAGCTGAAGCCGGCCGGCCAGGGCCCGCTGACCGGCACCCAGACCCACACGTTCGCCGGCCCGGTCCCGGAACTGAAGCTGACCGTCGGGGCGCACTGGGAGCGGGGACGCAAGTCGCACGACGGCGAGCGGACCGTGACGGCCCGCCCGGGACGGAACTGCGCGACGCAGAGCCCGTCGCCCTCGCCCAGCACGCCGCCGAGCGCCAGCCCTTCGCCGAGCACGCCCGCCTCGCCGACCCCGACGCCCTCGGCGTCCGTCCCGCCGAGCCCGTCC
>NZ_RCVK01000419.1:0-1908 GCF_003667485.1 Micromonospora sp. BL1 | reverse complement strand
GTCCGAGAGTGGGCCTGTGCGATATCTGCGCAGTGACGGACGCGTCGCCATCCGCCGTCCCCGTCCGGCCGACGAGGCGGAGTTCGTCGCCGCCGCCCGGCGCAGCCGCGACCTGCACCATCCGTGGCTGTCCGCGCCCGATGACGCGCAGCGGTACGCGGCGTACCTGCGCAAGATCCGGGCGCGGGACAGCTCCGGGTTCCTGCTCTGCGACCGGGCCACCGGGCAGATCGCCGGATACGCGAACATCAGCGGCATCGTGCTCGGCGCGCTGCGCGGCGGTTACCTCGGATACGCGGCGTTCCGCCCGTACGCGGGCACCGGACACGCCTCGGCCGGGGTGCGGCTGGTGATCGAGTACGCGTTCGGACCGCTCGGTCTGCACCGGCTGGAGGCGAACATCCAGCCCGGCAACGAGCCGTCGAAGCGGCTGGCGCGCCGGCTCGGCTTCCGGCTGGAGGGGTTCTCGCCGGACTACCTGTTCATCGACGGCGCGTGGCGCGACCACGAGCGCTGGGCGATCACCGCCCCGGACGGGGTGGACCGGGCGCCGGGGCGGTGACCGGCCGGCCTCAGCTACCGGGCTTCGGGAAGGCGACCGGGCTGCGGTGCCCGTCCCGGTCCACCGCCCGCACGCCGAAGAACACGTTGTCCTTGGACAGGTCGATCGTCACCTCGGTGACGTCGCCGACCGGCAGCACCTTCTGCCACTGGTCGGCGGTGGTCTCCCGCCACACCACCTCGTACCCGGCCAGGTCCGGCTCGGGGCTGCGCTGCCACCGCAGGGTGGTGTCGTTGGTCAGGTTCGTGGTCACCACGGTGACGCCCTTGGGCGTACCCGGCGCCTGGGCCAGCGACCACAGCGTCGCGGCGTTCACTCGCGCCACCCGGGTGATGTAGCCGAAGTCGCAGAACTCGGGCAGGTCGCCGTACTGCACCCCGTCGACGACGCGCACGTCCTGGTGCTGGTGGGCGAAGTCCTCGTTGGGCTCGGTGAACCGGCCCGCCGGCCAGCCCTCGCGCAGGAACGAGATGTGGTCGCTGCCGCGCAGGTAGCGGTCCCGCCGGTAGATGACGCGCACGTCCATGCCGGTGGCGGAGTTCTCGGCCACGTCGGTGACGAACCGGGCGAGCTGCCGCGACGGCGAGTCGTTCTCGCCGCCGACGGACTGCCGGACGCTCGCCTCGGCCGGGGTCTCGGCGGTCGGCACGCCCTCGGCGAACAACCGCACGGTACGCGGGTCGCGGGTGCCGTCGTCGGCGGTGCTGGACCCGACGATGTCGTTGCTGAACATGGCCTGGACGTCCACGCCGGCCGCCTTCAGCTGCGACGCCAGGTACGCCGAGCCGTACAGTCCCTGCTCCTCGGCGGCGACGGCGGCGAGCACGATGGTCGCCTCGGTGCGGCGGGTCGACAGCACCCGGGCCAGCTCCATCACCACCGCCACGCCGGAGGCGTCGTCGTCGGCGCCGGGCGCGTCGCTGACCGCGTCCATCACGTCGGTCGCCCGGGAGTCGTAGTGGCCGGTGATGACGTACACCCGCTCGGGCGTGACGTCGCCGCGCAGGGTCGCCACCACGTTGGTGATGGTGGTCGGGACGGGGATGCGGGAGGCGGGCTGCTGCACGTACGACTGCAGTTCGACGCTCATCCGGCCGCCGGACGCGGCCGCGTACCCGGAGAGCTGGGCGTGGATCCAGTCGCGGGCGGCGCCGATGCCGCGTACCGGATCGGTCTGGCTGGACAGGGTGTGGCGGGTGCCGAACGCGGCGAGCCGGCGCACGACGGCCTCGATCCGGCGGCTGTCGATCTCGCGCAGCAGCGCGGTCAGCTCGCGGTCGGGCCGCTGCGGCCGGGCCGGACGGCCCGGGCCCGGGGGCGCGCCGGTCGCGGCGGCGGCCGGGGCG
>NZ_RCVK01000059.1:0-1920 GCF_003667485.1 Micromonospora sp. BL1 | reverse complement strand
GTCCGGGTGGACCCGGTCTGGGTGAGGGCGGGCACCACGAGCGGGGCGCCGCTGACCGGGCAGGGCACCACCACGCAGTCGAGCCCGAACACGTCGCGGACCAGGTCCGCGGTGAGGATCTCGCGCGGCTTGCCGGCGGCCACCACAGCGCCGTCGCGCATGGCGATCAGGTGGCCGGCGTACCGGGCCGCCTGGTTGAGGTCGTGCAGCACGGCCACCACCGTGCGGCCGCGTTCGGCGCGCAGCCGGTGCAGCAGGTCCAGCACCTCGACCTGGTGGGCCAGGTCGAGGAACGTGGTCGGCTCGTCCAGCAGCAGCGCGTCGGTGTCCTGCGCCAGCGTCATGGCGATCCACACCCGCTGGCGCTGCCCGCCGGAGAGCGTGTCCACCGCGCGGTCGGCGAGCGCGCCGACGTCGGCCAGCCGCATGGCCTCGTCGACCGCCCGTCCGTCCTCGGCCGACCACTGCCGCCACCACCGCTGGTAGGGCTGGCGCCCGCGCCCGACCAGGTCGGCCACGGTGATCCCCTCGGGCACCAGCGGGCTCTGCGGCAGGACGCCGAGCCGCCGGGCCACGTCCCGGGTGGGCAGGTCCCGGATCGCCGCGCCGTCGAGCAGCACCGCGCCGCGCCGCGGCGTGAGCAGCCGGGCCATCGTGCGCAGCAGCGTCGACTTGCCGCAGGCGTTCGGGCCGACGATCACGGTGAACGTGTCGGCCGGCAGGTCGAGGTCCAGTCCGTCCAGCACGGTGCGGCCCTCGTAGCCGACGACCAGGTCGCGGGTGGACAGCAGCGCGGTCACGACCGCCTCCCTCGGGTGCGGAGCAGCACGAAGATCAGGTACGGCCCGCCGATCGCGGCGGTCAGTACGCCGGCCGGCAGTTGGGTGGGCGCCAGCAGCCGGCGGGCGCCCAGGTCGGCGAGGACCAGCAGCAACGCGCCCAGCAGCGCGGCGCACAGCAGCGGCGGACGCTCGGCGCGGACCAGCCGGCGGGCCACCTGCGGGGCCACCAGCGCGACGAAGTCGACGGCGCCGACCTGGGCGGTGACCATGGCGGCGGCCAGCACACCCGTCCCGGCCAGGCCGATCCGCCGGGCCACCGGCCGCAGGCCGATCCCGCGTGCGGTGTCGTCGTCGAGCGTGCTGCTGCGCAGCGCCCACCCGGCCCAGAGCAGCACCGGCAGCAGGACGGCGAGCGTGCCGGCGATCCAGGCCGCCTCGCTCCACCCCTTGCCGGCGAGCGTGCCGATCAGCCAGATCTGGGCGCGCAGCCCGTCGATCGGGTCGGCGGTCAGCATGACCACCTCGATCAGCGCCCGGAACGCGAACGCCACCGCCACGCCGGCCAGCACGAACCGCTGGGCGGCGAGGCCGTGCCGGGCGCCGAGCGCGAACACCACCACCGCGGCGGCCAGGCCGCCGAGCAGCGCCGCCGGCGCCACCAGCACCGCCGCCGCGCCGCTGGTCAGCGCGATCGTCGCGGCCAGCCCGGCGCCCTGGGTGACGCCGATGACGTCGGGACTGGCGAGGGGGTTGCGGGCGACGCTCTGGATCAGTGTGCCGGCCACGCCGAAGGCCGCGCCGGCCACCGCCGCGAGGACCGCGCGAGGCAGTCGCAAATCGCGCACCACGAGGTCGTACGGGGTGCCCGCGCCGGAGAGCGACCGCACCACGTCGACGGGGGCGACGTACGGCGTACCCAGCGACAGGCTGATCACCACCGCAGCGCACAGCAGCACGACAAGCACGAACGCCACCACGACCGGCCGCCACCGGAACGGCACCACCACCGTCCCGACCGTGAGCACCCCACGCCCGCGCCGCCGCGTCCCACGTCGTTGATCTTGCACTTCGGGCCCTCCGGGTGCCCGGAATGCCCCTTCGGCCGGGGCGGCGAGTGCAAGATCGCGGGTGTGGGGGG
>NZ_RCVK01000204.1:0-1930 GCF_003667485.1 Micromonospora sp. BL1 | reverse complement strand
GTGGACGGCGCCCCCGCCGGTCCCGCGCCGGCCACGAGGTCCGGGTTGGCGATCATCAGGATGATGTCGGTGACCGACGTACGGTCACCGGTCGCCGGCTGGCACAGGTAGATCGGCGTGTTCTCGGGCCGGAACTTGTTCTTGAACTGGAAGTTGCCGGGCCCGAACACGCCCACCGAGTGCAGCTCCGCCAGCGCGTCCGCCACCGCCGGGTCGGCGTTCGGCGACTCGGTGATGGCGACACCGAAGCTCGCCCCGAAACTGAACGACGTGCATCCCTCGGCGGCGGTCAGCTCGATGATCCGGACGATCGCCCACTCCAGACCGCCGGCGGGCATCTCGTCGGCGTAGAACTCCAGGTCGAGCAGGTATCCCCGCTCGGACGGGATCCGGGTCACGATGACCGCGTTGACGAGGACGTCGTCCACCCGGGTGAGGAAGACCCGGTGCCGGGGGTCGAGCGTGCCGCCGCCGATCTCCTCGCGGACCACGCCGACGTACGGGTTCACCATCTGCTTGCGGCGGGCCCAGGAGTCGATCAGACCGACGATCTGCCGGTCGGTCTCCGGCGACGCGCCGGCCCGGTACTCCTCGATCCGGCAGTCACCGGCGCGCTCGAACCGGTGCAGGAGGCTGCGCAGCCGCTGCATCCGGCCGCCCCGTACGGTGAACGAGGCCAGGTCCGTCAGGCGCTGCACCGCCCCGAACGGGGTCGCGGTGACCGGTTCCCCGGCGACCTCGGTCAGGTGGGCCAGGGACAGGAAGTTGGGCCGCAGGCCGTGGCGCCGCGCCCAGGCCATCCACTCCGCGACGAGGTCGTGGAAGTGGTCGTGGTGCCCGACGAAGCTCCAGGCGAACACGTCGTCGCCGCGGACCGAGAAGTTGACGTAGCCGGCCCGCGCCGAGTCGACGAACGCGTACGGGGCGATGTCCCGGCCGGCCAGCCCGCCCTCCTTGGCGTGGCGGCGGTCGAGGTCGGCCAGGAGGTCACGCAGCGCCGGGCGGCCGGGCAGGGTCCGCTTGCGGACGACGACGGGCTCGCCGTCGACCTCGGCGCCGCTCTCGATCGTCCGGCCGGTGCCCCGCGGACCGGTCCCCGGCTCGGTCCGGACACCGGTCCCGGCGGACCGCCCGGCCAGGAACGCGGTGAGGTCGGCCATCGTCGGGTGGTCGAACAGCAGCGTCTTGGGCAGCGCGCCGTAACGCTGTTCCAGGGCGCCGACGACCCGCAGCATGTCGAACGAGGTGAGGCCGCTGTCGGCGAACGTCCGCCCGGGCTCGACGGGATGCTCCAGCACCCCGGCCACGATCTCCTCGACGCCGTCGCCGGGTACGGCCGGGCGTGGTGCCCGCGTGCCGGCGGCCACGAGCGCCGCCACCGCCTCGACCGTGTCGTGCTCGTACAGGTCGGCCGCGGTTATCTCCACGTCGAACGTGGCCACCACCAGCCGGGCCAGTTCCATCCGGAAGATCGAGTCGAGGCCGAGGTCGGCGAACGCCCGGTCGGCCGTGATCTCCGTGCGGTCGGCGCCGAGCACCCGCGCCACGCAGTCCCGTACCGCCTCGGCCACCTCCGCGGGCGCGGCCGGGACCGTACCGGCGGGCTCCTGGACGGCGACGGCCGGCCGTCCGGCGCGGCGCGGCTGCTCGGCGGGGCCGTGCGGTTCGACGAGGCCCCGCGGGTCGGCGGGGTCCGGCCGGTCGACGTGCTCGTGCGGTTGCGCGGGGCTCGTCCGCGCGGGTGCGGCCGGTGGCGCAGCGGCGGCGGGTGGCGCCGTAACGGCGGGACCGGCTCCGGCCGGGCGGCTGGCCGGGCGGGCGAGGACGCCCACCGGGGCCGCGCCGTTCGGCGTGTGTCCGCCGTTCACCGCTCCCGCGCCGGCGGATCGCGCAGCACGATCCGGTCGGCGGCGGTGCGCCGGACCGGGGC
>NZ_RCVK01000074.1:0-1880 GCF_003667485.1 Micromonospora sp. BL1 | reverse complement strand
AGATGTGTATAGGAGACAGAGCCGGCACCGGCCGGCGCGGCCTGCTGCGGGGCGCCGCCGTGCTGCCGGTTCCAGTTGGCCTCGGCCTCGAACAGCTTCTCGAGCTCACCGCGGTCGAGGAAGATGCCCCGGCATTCGCCGCACTGGTCGATGACTACTCCGCTGCGCTCGTACTGGCGCATCTCTCCGCGGCATTTAGGACAGGTCATCTGCATGACAACGACGGTACCGGGTGTTTTCACGCGACGGCGGTCAGCGCCTGCGTCACCTCGTCGTCGGAGACCTCGTGGAAGTCCTCGTAGTACGCGCCGACGGCGGCGAAGTCGTGCGGGAGTTGGCAGCTCACGACCCTGTCGGCGTCGGCGGCGAGCATGTCGTACGCCTGCTCGGAGCCGACCGGGACGGCGACCAGGACGCGGGCGGCGCCGAGGTGGCGGGCGACCTGGACGGCGGCGCGGGCGGTGGCGCCGGTGGCGAGTCCGTCGTCCACGATGACGGCGGTGCGGCCGGTGAGGTCCAGCGGTGGGCGGCCGCCGCGGTAGCGCTGTTCGCGGCGTTCCAGTTCAGCCTGTTCGCGGCGGCGGACCTGGGCGCGGTCGTTCTCGCTGATCCGGCCGGCGACCATCTCGTTGAGGACCTGGACGCCGCCGGGGCCGAGTGCGCCGTACGCGACCTCGGGTGCCCAGGGCACGCCGAGTTTGCGGACGACGAGCACGTCCAGTGGTGCGCCGAGCCGGTCGGCGACCACCCGGGCGACGGGTACGCCGCCGCGGACCAGGCCGAGCACGATGACGTCGGGCCGGCCGGCGAGGTCGGTGAGTCGTTCGGCGAGTTCGCGTCCCGCCTCGGCCCGGTCGCGGTAGGTGGTCATCCCTCAGGTGTACGCCTTCCGGCGGGATCGCGCGGGGCGGTTGCCGGGAATGTCGCCGGGTCGTCCGGTCGGGTGAGCGCCAGTGCGGGGGCGAGGACGAGCAGGGCGGCCGGGTAGAGCAGGTACCCGAAGCGGGTGGAGGGCATCAGCAGGATCGCGGCGAGCAGCCCGTACCCGCAGATGAGGGCCGTGGCGGCGGCGGTGCGGGGCGGGCGGCGCAGCAGCCGGACGGCGATGGCTCCTCCGGCGGCGACGAGCAGCGCGGCGGCGACGGCGCGGCCAGCCGGGAGTGTCTCGGCGATCAGATGCCCGGGGAACGGTGACTGGGCGGGGCTGGTGACGAGGCCGTGCCCGAGCGGGAAGCGCAGGACGTTCTCGACGAGGGCGTCGCGGTCGACGAGTAGCACCGGGACCAGCGCGAGGACGGGCAGGCCGATGGCGCCGAGGGCGGTGCGGAGTGCGGCCCGGCGGGTGGCGGCCCAAAAGATCAGGACGACGGCGACCGGCCAGGCGAAGAGTTTGAGGGCGCCGGCGGCGCCGACCGCGAGGCCGGCCCGGCCGGGTCGTCCGGCGGCGGCGAGCGCGAGGGCGAGCAGGCAGAGCGCGAGTACGGGCAGGTCGTCGCCGCCGGTGGCGAGGGTGAGCGCGCAGACGGGCAGGACGGTGGCGGCCTGGACGGCGCGCAGTACGGCGGCGTCGCGGCGGGGCGCGGACGGGCTGCCGCTTGCGCGCAGGGTGGCGACGAGGCCGACGAGGGTGAGCGCGGTGACCAGGGCGAACCAGACGCGGGAGTCGGTCCACCAGGCGTCGACGGCGGCTCGGGGCAGCCCGAACAGCGCCATGCCGGGCTGGTAGGGGGTGTAGCCGAGGAGTTGTTCGCCGGGGGGCAGGGCGGCGATGGCGTCGGGTCCGAGGTAGGGGGTGCCGTGCTCGGCGAGGCGGGCGCCGGCGTGTTCGACCACGATCACCTCCTCCTGGGCGCGGTCGGTGCTGTCTCTTATACACATCT
>NZ_RCVK01000060.1:0-2010 GCF_003667485.1 Micromonospora sp. BL1 | reverse complement strand
TAGTCTCGTGGGCTCGGAGATGTGTATAAGGGACAGTCGTGGTGGTGGGAGCGGGGCCGGCCGGGGCCGCCGCGGCGCTCGGTGCGCGGCGTGCCGGCGCGGCGCGGGTGCTGCTGCTCGACCGGTCCGACTTCCCCCGCGACAAGGCGTGCGGGGACGGCATCGCCGCGCACGCGCTGGACGTCCTCGCCGAACTGGGCGTGACCGGGGCGGTCGACGGCTACCCGCCGCTGCCCGCACTGCGCCTGGTCGGCCCCGGCGGCGGCACCGTCGCGAGGACGCTGCCCCGGCCCGCGTACACGGTGCCCCGCCAGGTGTTCGACGCACGCCTTGTCGCGGCGGCGGTTGCCGCCGGCGCGGAGTTGCGGCGGCACACCGTACGCCGGGTGGAGATCGCCGCCGACCGGGTGCTGCTCGACGGAGAGCTGTCCGCGCGGGCGGTGGTCGGCGCGGACGGCGCCGGATCGGTGGTACGGCGCGCGCTCGGCCACCCGGTCAACCCGGACCGGCATCTGGCCCTAGCCATCCGGGGCTACGCGCCCGCGCCGGCCGGGCCGCCCGAACAACTCATCGTCACCTCGGCGGCGCGCTGGCCCGCGTACGCCTGGGCCTTTCCGATCGGCGACGGACGCGCGAACGTCGGGTACGGGGAGGTGCTGCGCGGCGAACCGCTGACCCGCGCGCACCTGCTGGACCGGATGGCCGCGCTGCTGCCGGACGTCGACCCGGCGACGGTCACCGACCTGCGGGCGCACCACCTGCCGCTGTCCACCCACCGCCCGGCGCCCGGCCGGGGCAGGGTGCTGCTGGCCGGGGACGCGCTGTCGCTGATCAACCCGTTCACCGGCGAGGGGATCTTCTACGCGCTGCGCTCCGGCGCGCTGGCCGGCGCGGCGGCGGCCGGCTCTCCCGCCGAGGCCGCCCGGGCGTACGCCGCCGCGCTGCGCGCCCGGCTCGGCACCCACCTGCGGCACAGCTCGGTCGCGGCGTGGCTGGCCCGGCGGCGCCGGGTGGTCGACGCGGCGGTCGGCGCGGCCCGGCGGGACGAGCGCGTCTACCGCACCGTGGTGGAGCTGGGACTCGGCGACGGCCGCCTGGACGCGCGCACCCTGATGGCGATCGGGGCGGACCTGCCGCGACCGCGCCGGACCGTCTCACCCTCAGGTGATATGCCACCGAGACACTGATCTCTCCCGCGGGTCGCTACCCTGCAAGGTGATGACTCTGCGGAAACTCCTCTACTCCGTGTACGAGCGCCGGCTGACGGCGAAGCTCGCGGGCAAGCCCGTACCCGCACACGTCGGCGTGATGTGCGACGGCAACCGCAGATGGGCCCGGGAAATGGGCTTCGTCGACCCGAACGACGGCCACCGGATGGGCGCCGAACGGATCAAGGAGCTGCTCCGCTGGTGCGACGCGGCCGGCGTCGGGCACGTCACACTCTGGCTGCTCTCCACCGACAACCTCTCCCGCCCGGCCGCCGAGCTGGACCCGCTGCTCCAGATCATCGAGGACCTCACGACCGAGCTGGCCGAGGAGGGCAACCCCTGGCGGCTGCGGATGGTCGGCGCGCTCGATGTGCTGCCGGCGCAGCACGCCGCCGCGCTCAAGGCCGCCGAGGAACGCACCCGCGACCGCGACGGCGGGGCTCAGGTCAACATCGCGGTCGGGTACGGCGGGCGGCGCGAGATCGCCGACGCGGTCCGCTCGCTGCTGCTGGAGCACGCGGCCAACGGCGGCACGATCGAGGAGCTGGCCACCTCGCTCGACGTCGACCACATCTCCGAGCACCTCTACACGAAGGGGCTGCCGGACCCGGATCTGATCATCCGGACCAGTGGTGAGCAGCGGCTCTCCGGCTTCATGCTCTGGCAGAGCGCGCACTCGGAGTTCTACTTCTGCGAGCTGAACTGGCCCGACTTCCGCAAGGTCGACTTCCTGCGTGCCCTGCGCTCCTACGCCACCCGCCAGCGCCGCTTCGGCACCTGACCCCCTCCCCCCTCTTATACA
>NZ_RCVK01000061.1:0-2020 GCF_003667485.1 Micromonospora sp. BL1 | reverse complement strand
CATCCACCTCCACTGACGCCTCCACTGACGCCCCACCCCCGCGCCGATCTTGCACTCAGCGCCCCGGCATAAGGGGCGATCCGCCCGGCACGAGGGCCGAAAGTGCAAGATCGCGCGGAAGAGAGAGCGGGAGAGAGAGCGGGGTCAGCCGAAGCGGCCGGTGATGTAGTCCTCGGTCTTCTTCTGGGCCGGGTTGCTGAAGATCTTCTGGGTGTTGTCGTACTCGATCAGGCGGCCCGGGTCGCCGGTCTTCTCGATCGAGAAGAAGGCGGTCCGGTCCGACACCCGGGCGGCCTGCTGCATGTTGTGCGTGACGATGATGATCGTGAACTTGTCCTTGAGCTGGAACATCAGGTCCTCGATGGCCAGCGTCGAGATCGGGTCCAGCGCCGAGCACGGCTCGTCCATCAGCACGACCTGCGGCTCGACGGCGATGGTGCGGGCGATGCAGAGGCGCTGCTGCTGACCTCCGGACAGGCCCGCGCCGGGCTTGGCCAGGCGGTCCTTCACCTCGTCCCACAGGTTCGCCGAGCGCAGCGCCCGCTCGGCCGCCTCCTCCAGGATCGACTTGCGCCGGACGCCGTTGAGCCGCAGCCCCGCCACCACGTTCTCGAAGATGCTCATGGTGGGGAACGGGTTCGGCCGCTGGAAGACCATGCCGATCATGCGGCGGACCGCCGTGACGTCCACGTCGCGGTCGTAGATGTCCTGGTCGTCGATGGTCAGGCTGCCCTCGACCCGGGCGCCCGGCAGCACCTCGTGCATCCGGTTGATCGACCGCAGGAAGGTGGACTTGCCGCAGCCGGACGGCCCGATCAGGGCGGTGACCGTCTTCGGCTCGACGGTCAGGTTGATGTTCTCGATCGCCTTGAACCCGCCGTAGTAGGCGGTCACGTTCGTGGCTTCGATGCGCTTGGCCATGGTGGCGGTACCTCCGGGGTTCATCGGCCGAGCCGGTTGCGGCGGGACAGCAGCTTCGCCGCCACGGTGAGGACGAGGACGAGAGCGACCAGGGTCAGCGCCGCGGTCCACGCCCGTGCCGGCGAGTACTTCGACGCCTCTCCGGCCTGCTGGTAGACGAAGAGGGCCAGCGACGACTGGTTGTTCTCGAACGGGTTGAAGTTGATCGCCGCGCCGCCGCCGGCGACGAGCAGCACCGGCGCGGTCTCGCCGGCGGCCCGCGCGATGGCGAGCATGATGCCGGTGACGATGCCGGGCAGCGCGGTCGGCAGCACGACCCGCAGGATGGTCTTCCACTTCGGTACGCCCAGGGCGTACGCGCCCTCGCGCAGCGGCGCGGGCACCAGGCGGAGCATCTCCTCGGTGGAGCGGACCACTGTGGGCAGCATCAGCACGCTCAGCGCCAGCGCGGCGGCGAAGCCGGAGAAGCCGGGCCGCCCGTCGTTGAACCACGGCGAGACGATCAGCACCCAGAAGGCCAGCACGAACAGGCCGGTGACGATCGACGGGATGCCGGTCATGACGTCCACGAAGAAGCGGATGGTGAACGCGAACCGGCCCCGGCCGTACTCGACGATGTAGATCGCGCAGAGCACGCCGAGCGGCACCGTGATCAGCGTGGCGATGCCGACCTGCTGCAACGTGCCGACGATCGCGTGGTACGCGCCACCGTTGGCGTCCCGCGACCCGATGTTGTTCATCGAGGTGCCGAAGAAGTTCGCGTCCAGCCGCTCGGAGCCCTTGCTGACGAGCGTCCAGACCACCGACGCGAGCGGCAGCACGGCGAGCACGAACGCCGAGTGGATCAGCGCGCTCCAGGTCCGGTTGCGGGCCGACCGGCGGCCCTCCACCGCGTTCGCCGCGACGAAGAGACCGGCCAGGTAGAGCAACGCGCCGACCACCACGACCAGGACCGGGCCGCCGACGCCGGCGCCGTACACCAGGGCCGCCGCGAGCAGCAGCGCCGCGACGGCGATGACCGGAGCGGCGTACGCGGGAAGTCGCCTCGCCCGCAGCGTGGCCGGCTGGGCCGGCGGGCGCGGGCGGCGGGGGGTGAGGG
>NZ_RCVK01000063.1:0-2064 GCF_003667485.1 Micromonospora sp. BL1 | reverse complement strand
GAACGGAACCGGTTCGAACGGCACCGGTTCGAACGGCACCGGTTCGAACGGCACCGGTTCGAACGGCACCGGTTCGAACGGCACCGGTTCGAACGGCACCGGTTCGAACGGCACCGGTTCGGACGGCACGGGTTCCGACGGCTCCGGCCCGGGCGGCGCCGGCCAGGACGGCGGGGCGAACGCCGGTGGGTTCCCCGGATTCCCTGGTGGTGGTTCGGCTCCGGGCGCGCCCGGCGGCACCGGCCAAAACGGCGGCACCGGCCAAAACGGCGGCACCGGGCCGGGCGGTGTGCCGGGTCAGGGCGGCTTCCCCGGCCAGGACGGCGGGACCAGGCAGGAAGGGCGGGGACAGCGCGGCGGGGGCATGGGCGGGCTGCTCGACGCCCGCGAGCCGAGCGCCGAGATGACCGCGCTGCTCACCGCCGACGCCGACGACTACACCTGGGTCGCCGCCACTGTCGGCTCGAACAACGCCTCCGGCTACCAGCTGGCCACCGGCCGTCCGGTCATGCCGATCGGCGGCTTCAACGGCAGCGACCCGTCGCCGACGCTCGCGCAGTTCCAGCGGTACGTCGCCGACGGGCGGATCCACTACTTCCTCGGCGGCGGCGGGTTCCGCGCCAACGGCGGCAGCAACGCCTCGGCCGAGATCGCCGCCTGGGTCGCTGAAACCTTCACCGCGACCACCGTCGACGGCGTGACCGTGTACGACCTGAGCAGCGGAAAGCAGGGCTGAGCCATGACGGAGACGTACGCGCCCCGGGCCGCCGTGCAGGCCCGGCCCGCAGCCGGCAGCGCGGTGCTCGATGTGGTGGTTCCGGTGTACAACGAGGAGGGCGATCTGGGCCCCTGCGTCCGGCGGCTGCACGCGCACCTGACCGCGCACTTCCCGTACCCGTTCCGGATCACGGTGGCCGACAACGCCAGCGTGGACGGCACGCCGGCGGTGGCGCGGGCGCTCGCCGGCGAGCTGCCCGAGGTGGGGGTGCTGCGCCTGGACGAGAAGGGACGCGGGCGAGCGCTGCGCGCCGCGTGGTCGGCCTCGCCGGCGCCGGTGCTCGCGTACATGGACGTGGACCTGTCCACCGACCTGGCCGCGCTGCTGCCGCTGGTCGCGCCGCTCATCTCCGGGCACTCCGACCTGGCCATCGGCACCCGGCTGGCGCGGACCAGCCGGGTGGTCCGGGGCGCCAAGCGGGAGGTCATCTCACGGGGCTACAACCTGCTGCTGCGCGGCGCGCTCGCGGCGCGTTTCTCCGACGCCCAGTGCGGGTTCAAGGCGATCCGCGCCGACGTGGCCGCCGAGTTGCTGCCGCTGGTACGCGACACCGGCTGGTTCTTCGACACGGAGCTGCTGGTCCTGGCGCAGCGGGCCGGGCTGCGCATCCACGAGGTGCCGGTGGACTGGGTGGACGACCCGGACAGCCGCGTCGACATCGTCGCCACCGCGCTGGCCGACCTGCGCGGCATCGGCCGGCTGGGCCGGGCGCTGGTGACCGGGGCGCTGCCGCTGGCGCGGTTGCGCGCCCAGCTCGGGCGCGGGCCGCTGCCGGCGCCCCCGGCGCAGGTGCCGGCCGGGTTGCCCCGGCAGCTCGCCCGGTTCGCCGCGGTGGGCGTGGCGAGCACGCTCGCGTACCTGCTGTTGTTCCTGCTGGCCCGCGGCCCGCTCGGTGCGCAACCGGCGAACCTGCTGGCGCTGCTGCTCACCGCGGTGGCCAACACGGCGGCCAACCGGCGGCTCACGTTCGGGGTGACCGGACGCCGGCACGCCGGCCGCCACCACCTCCAGGGGCTGCTGGCGTTCGCGCTCGGCCTGGCCCTGACCAGCGGCTCCCTGGCCGTGCTGCACGCCACGACGCCCCCGAGTCGGGGACGGGAGCTGACCGTCCTGGTGGCCGCCAACCTGGCCGCGACAGCCCTGCGCTTCCTCCTGCTCCGCCTGGCCATGCACCACCGCCCCTGACCACGCCCCCGCCCCCGCCTCCCCCAGGAACATCCCGTCGATCATGAGGTTGGCGGCGCGACACGCCGCCAACCTCATGATCGACGGGATGTTCCTGGGGG
>NZ_RCVK01000277.1:0-2214 GCF_003667485.1 Micromonospora sp. BL1 | reverse complement strand
GCGGCAGCACCCCGAAGTGCCAGTGGAACGGCCGGGCCATCCCCTGCTACCACCCGGTTCTCGGCTGGTTCAACAACGCCGACGGCTGCTACTACAAGCTCGAAGAGCCGCAGGGCGAGGCGCCTCCCGGCCAGCAGTGGTACCAGCTCACCTGCAACGGCGGTGACCTCGGCAGCCTGCGGCGGGCGCTTCTCGACGCCCCGCCGCCCGGCTACGGCGCGCCGCCGGACCCGGAGGAACTGGCCCGCCGCGCGCTGGCCTCGATCTCACTGCTCCCGCCCCGGGCGTCGGTGGCGCCCCGGCGCAGCCAGGGCCCCGGCCTGGTCGGGCTGCCCGTCTGGATGTGGGCCAGCCCGGGCGCCTCGTACTTCGGGCCGCTGTCCGCGTCCGCCTCCGACCGGGGGCTGACCGTGGAGATCACCGCAAAGGTGGACCGGATCGTCTGGCACATGTCCGACGACATCGACGTCACCTGCGACGGGCCGGGCACGCCGTACCGGGCGAACGGGCCGAGGGCCGGGTCCACCTCGCCCGACTGCGGCCTCGACCAGGGCTATCCGGAGGCCGGCACCTACCAGGTGAGCGCCACGACGTTCTGGACCGTCGAGTGGTCCGGCGGCGGGGAGAGCGGCGTGATCGCCCAGAGCCGGTCCAGCGGCGTCATCTCGGTACAGATCAACGAGCTTCAGGTGGTGACCCGATGAGTGTCGTGGCAGCCCGCAACGGAACCCCGGTGGAGGCACCCGTCGCACCGCCGAAGGTGGTCCGGCAACGACGCGTCCGCCCCGGCCTGCTCGGCCTGGCGGTCCTGCTGATCGCGCTCGGCGGGCTGGGTGCGGCGTTCGCTGTCACGTCGGTCCGCTCCACCGGCACGTACCTGGCCGTGGCCCGGCCCGTCGACGTGGGACAGCAGCTCACCGCCGACGACCTGGTGCCGGTACGCGTATCCGGCGGACGGGAACTCCAGCCGGTGTCCGCCGACCGGATGGACGAGGTGCTCGGGCTGCGGGCGGCCGTCCGGCTCACCCCGGGCACGCTGCTCACCCCGGCGCAGCTCACCGAGGCCCCGCTGCTCGGCGCCGGTCAGCAGCAGCTCGCGCTGGGGCTGGAACCCGAGCAGGTGCCGGCCCGCAAGCTGCACCCCGGCGACAAGGTGCTGCTGGTCAGCACGCCCTCGAACGCCACCGGCGGCGGCTCCGACGCGTCCCGTGGCGGCGGCACCCGATTCGAGGGCACCGTGATCGACACCGCCACGCCGCAGAACGGTGACGTGGTGGTCTACCTGGCGCTGGCCGTACGGGACGTGCCGGCGGTCGTGGCGCTCGCCGCCGACGACCGGATCGCGCTCGTGCTCACCGAGGCGGCCTGATGGCGATCATCGCCCTGGTCTCGGCGAAGGGGTCGCCGGGCGTCACCACCGCCGCGCTCGCCGCCGCGCTGAGCTGGCACCGGCGGCTGGTGCTGGCCGAGTGCGACCCGGCGGGCGGCTCGATCCTCGCCGGTTACCTCGGCGGGGCGCTGGACGGGCCGCGCGGCATCGGCGAGCTGGCCGTGGGCGAGCTGCGCGACGGCAGCCTGGAACACGCGTTCTGGTCCCAGCTGGTCGACCTGGACGCGCCCCGCCGCGAACGGCTGCTGCTGCCCGGTGTGGTGGACCCGGCCCAGGCCGGCAGCGTGATCCCGCTCTGGCAGCGCTTCGCCGACTACTTCACCGGTCTGGAACGGGGCGAACCACCGTACGACGTGCTGGTCGACTGCGGCCGGCTGGCAGTGGGCGGTCCACCGTGGCCGCTGCTGCGGGCCGCCGCTGTGGTACTGCTGGTGACCCGCGCGCACCTGCCCGACCTCTCCGCCACCCGGGCCACCGCCCGCGCGATCGAGCGGGACCTCACCGAGCACCGCGTACCGCCGGGCACGCTGCGACTGCTGGTGGTCGGGGACGGGCACGGCACCAGCGAGATCAGCAAGGCGCTGCGGCTGCCGGTGATCGCCCGCCTGCCGCACGACCCGCGTACCGCCGAGGTGCTCGCCCACGGCGGCACCGTACGCGCGAACCGGCCGCTGATGCGCGCGGCCGGCGCCCTGGAGGTGCCGGTCCGGTCGCTGCTGGACCGGCGGCGCGCCCGGCTGGCCTGGCCCGGGACGACCGCACCGCGCGCGGTGACCGCGCCGAGCGTGCCGGGGGTGTCCGGTGCGGTTTGAGCCGGTCTCGCA
>NZ_RCVK01000064.1:0-2299 GCF_003667485.1 Micromonospora sp. BL1 | reverse complement strand
GGCGCCGGCCGGGCCGCCCCCGGCCGTGGCGGCGCCGACCGGACCGAACCCGGTCGGCCCGCCCGCCGGGCGGCCCGGTACCCGGTCACCGATCCGGCAGCGGGTGCCCGGCGCGAACCTGCCGGCCGCGCCGCCGGCACCACCGGCCGGACCGGCCGGACCGGCCACCGGCGGGCCGCTGATCGGCGTGCCGGCGGACCCGTCGAGCGTCCGGGCCCTGGTCGAGGCGTTCCAGGACGGGGTACGGCGGGCCGAGGGCGCGGTCGATCCCACGCCCCCGGCGGCGGAACGGCCCCGGCTCAGCCGCCGGGTGCCCGGCGCGAACCTGTCCGTCGCCCCGGCGCAGTCCGTGCCGCCCACCAGCTCCGACCCCGGCGATCCCGTCGAGGTCCGCAACCGGATCAGCGAGTTCGAGGCGGGCGTCGCCCGTGCTCTGCGCGAAGTCAGTACCGACCGCCGCTACGAAGAGGACCCATCACGGTGACCAGCCCCTTCCTCCACGAGAACGTCGAACAGAGCACCACCGGCGACCTCAGTCCCGAGGCACGCACCTTCAACTGGCTGCTCGACTCGTTCACCTCCAGCACCGCCGGGGTGATGGAGGCGATCGCGGTCTCCTCGGACGGGCTGCTGATGGCCATGTCCGCGATCAAGGACCGGTCCAACGCGGAACGGCTCGCCGCCGTGGTCTCCGGCATGACCAGCCTCGCCGGGGGCGCGGCGAGCTGGTACGCGCTCGGCGCGCTCAACCGGGTGATCGTCGACATGGCCGAGGGCTACCTGCTGATCAGCGCGATCAGCAGCGGCTCGGTGCTCGGCGTCGTCGCCGACCGCACGGCCAACCTGGGCACCGTGGCGTACGAGATGACGCTGTTCGCCGGCCGCGCCGGCGGTGCCCTGAGTCCGCGCCTGATCGCCGAGCTGAAGAACGCCGTACAGCAATGAGCCCAGGGGCCGCCGGCGCGGACCCGGAGCCGGAACCCGGCTTCCGGATCCGCCCCTTCCTGCACGCGTCCGCTCCGGTCCCGGAGCCGGACGCGGGCGACGGGGAGCCGACCGGCCCACGCCCCTTCGTGCTGACGTCCGGACGGGTGGACGGCGACCCGGCGATCGGCCTGGAGACCCAGGTCACCGCTCGTCCGGGCAGCACCTCGTGGGCGGTGACCGCCCGGTTGGCCCCGGAGCTGGCGGCGATCGTCGCGATCTGCGCCGAGCCCGTCTCGGTGGCCGAGATCTCCGCCCGGACCCGGATGCACTTCGGGGTGACCCGGGTGCTGGTCGGCGACCTGCGGGCCGCCGGCCATCTCGACGTGCACGTCGCGGACGTCGACGACGCCCTCGATCCCGACATCATCCTGCGAGTGATTGATGGACTTCGTGCGATCTCCTGAATGGCCGGCGGCCGCCACGGGCGGGCCGTCCGCCAACAGCGCCCCGAGCCGCTACGGCGGCCCGGCCCCGCTGATCGGCCGGGCCACGCCGCCCCCGCCCACGCCGCCGCTGCCGTACCTGCCGCCCGGTGTGCCGCCGGCCGAACCGGCCCCGATCGTCAGCCGGGTGCCGGCGCCCCGGCCGCCGATCCCGGTCAAGATCCTCATCGCCGGCGGGTTCGGGGTCGGCAAGACCACCACCGTCGGCGCGATCTCCGAGATCGCTCCGCTGACCACCGAGGCGGAGATGACCACCGCCGGCATCGGCATCGACGACCCGGGCGGGGTCGCCGGCAAGACCACCACCACCGTCGCCATGGACTTCGGCTGCGTGACCATCGACCGCAGCCTGAAGCTCTACCTCTTCGGTACGCCCGGACAGGCGCGCTTCGGGTTCATGTGGGACGACCTGGCCCGGGGCGCGCTCGGCGCGCTCGTGGTGGTGGACAGCGCCCGGCTCGACGACTGCTACCCGGCGATCGACTTCTTCGAGCGGTCCGGGCTGCCGTTCGCGGTGGGCGTCAACGCCTTCGACGGCCGGCTGGCCCTGGACCTGCCGTCGATCCGCTGGGCGCTGGCGATCGGTGAGCACGTGCCGCTGGTGCAGTTCGACGCCCGGGACCGCCTCTCGGTACGGGACGCCCTGCTCGTCGTCCTGGACCGCGCGCTGGACCGGGCCACCCGATCCCGGGCAGGCTGAACCGGCAGTCGTTTCGATCCGTTGTCCGGCGAAGGGGTGGACGCCATGAGGGGTGATCTGGACGAGACACTGGCCCGGATGGCGCGGCGCGAGGAGGCGCTGCGCCGCCGGGCGCCGATGCCCGGGGAGCCGGCTGGGGCGACCGGGCGGGACGTGGCCGAGGAGGCGG
>NZ_RCVK01000266.1:0-48145 GCF_003667485.1 Micromonospora sp. BL1 | reverse complement strand
CGTCCCCCACTCCCCCGCGATCGCCGCCCCCGGCGCGGTCACCTGGTCCGACGACTTCAACGGCCCGGCCGGCGCCGCCCCCGACGCGAGCAAGTGGCGCTACGACATCGGTGGCGGCGGCTGGGGCAACAACGAGCTGCAGTACTACACCAACAGCACCCGCAACGCCGCGCTCGACGGCAACGGCAACCTGGTCATCACCGCCCGAAGGGAGAACCCGTCCGGCTACTCGTGCTGGTACGGAAGCTGCCAGTACACCTCGGCGCGGCTGCTCACCAACGGCACGTTCGCGCAGGCGTACGGGCGGTTCGAGGCGCGCATCAAGGTCCCGCGCGGGCAAGGGCTGTGGCCGGCGTTCTGGATGCTCGGCAACGACATCGGCACGAACCCGTGGCCCGGCAGCGGCGAGATCGACATCATGGAGAACGTCGGCTACGCGCCGTCGACCGTCTGGGGCACGCTGCACGGCCCCGGCTACTCCGGCGGCGGCGGCGTCGGCGCGTCCACCTCGCTCCCGGGCGGCCAGGCGCTCGCCGACGCCTTCCACACGTTCACTGTGGACTGGGCACCGGACTCGATCACCTGGTACCTCGACGGCGTGGCGTACTCGCGCAAGACGCCCGCCGACATCGGCGGCAACCGCTGGGTCTTCGACCACCCGTTCTTCATGATCATGAACGTGGCGGTGGGCGGCAACTGGCCCGGCTCGCCGGACGGCAGCACCACGTTCCCGCAGACCATGACCATCGACTACGTCCGGGTCCAGGCGTGGGACAACGGCGGCGGAGGCACCGGCGGGCAGATCGTCGGGTACGGCGACAAGTGCGTCGACGTGGCCAGCGCCGGCACCGCCAACGGCACCCCGGTGCAGCTCTGGACCTGCAACGGCACCGCCGCCCAGCGCTGGACCTGGAACGCCGACGGCTCGGTACGCGCGCTCGGCAAGTGCCTCGACGTGGCCGCCGGATCGACCGCGAGCGGCGCCAAGGTGCAGCTCTACGACTGCAACGGCACCGGCGCGCAGAAGTGGGTGTTCAGCGCGGCCGGAGACATCGTGAACCCCCAGGCGAACAAGTGCCTGGACGCCACCGGTCCCAGCTCGGCCGACGGCACCCGGCTGCAGATCTGGGACTGCACCGGCGCCGCCAACCAGAAATGGCGCCGCTGACCGGCGTCCCCGCCACCCCTCCCCCGCGATCTTGCACTTTCGGCCCGAGCGGCGACGCGAATGTCCCATCCGCCCGGGCACAAACTGCAAGATCGCGAGGGGTGGCGCCTCGCCGGGGGCACGAATGGCGTTGCGGGCTGGGATACCGTGAGGTCCGTTTCGCTCCCGCGAGACCAGGTCATCGATCCCCTGGAAGCGCCATCATGGATGAACCGACCGGCGCGCTGCCGTCGACGAGCGGGTTCACGCCGGAGCCCATCTCCACCGCACGGCTTGACCTGCTGCCCCTGGCCGTCGAGCACGCCCAGGAGATGGCCGCCGTCCTCGCCGACCCGGCGCTGCACACGTTCATCGGCGGCGAGCCCGCTTCCCCCGCCGCGCTGCGAGCCCGCTACGAACGGCTGGTCGCCGGCTCGCCCGACCCGGCCGAGTCGTGGTGCAACTGGGTCATCCGGCTCCGGGACGACGGCCGGCTGGCCGGCTTCGTCCAGGCCACGGTCACCGAGCCACACGAACCGGTGGCGGACACCGCCACGGCGGGTGCGCGCGCGGTCGGGCACCGGCACCTCGACGAGGCGACACCGGCCGCCGCGGGACCGGTCGCGGAGATCGCCTGGGTGGTGGGAACACGGTGGCAGGGGCGCGGGATCGCCACCGAGGCCGCCCGTGGAATGGCCGGCTGGCTGGGGCGACGCGGTGTGCGTACCCTCGTGGCCCACGTCCATCCCGACCACCGCGCGTCGGCGGCGGTGGCCACGGCCTGCGGCCTGGCCCCCACCGACGTGTGGCAGGACGGCGAGGTCCGCTGGACCGGACCGGCCGCCCCGCCTCCCCCGCCTGCCCGGGGTTGACCAAGGAGTTCGTGTCGGATACGGCGGGGATCAGAAGGGGGCGTCCACGGACAGGCGGCGGACCTGGGTGAGGTAGGGGTCCAGTTCGCCCACCTCGAACCGGCACGTGCCGATGACGTGCCAGAACTGGCCGCCCGGGTCGCCGTCCAGCTTGTACCGGCCGTCCGGGCTGACCGCCGCCCATCCGTCCGGCAGACCGATGAGCGTGGTCCGCAACTGGGCGTGCTCCGGGTCGGCCACGTCCCACAGCCGTACCGTGCCGTCGTCGCCGGCGCTGGCGAGCAGGCTGCTGTCCGGGCTGAAGTGCACCGACCAGACACGCCGGGTGTGCGCGGCCAGGGTGCCGTGCAGACGGCCGGTGACCGGATCCCAGAGCCGGATCACCAGATCGTCGCCGGCGGTGGCGAGCAGGTTGCCGTCCGGGCTGAACGCGCAGGACCAGAGCCGGCCGTCGTGTTCGGTGAGCACCAGGCGCCGCTCGCCGGTGACCGCGTCCCAGACCACCGCCGTGCCGTCGTTGCCGGCGCTGGCCAGCAGCGTGCCCTCGCTGTTGAAGCCGACCGAGTAGACCCGGTCGGTGTGGTGTTCGAGGGTGAGGCGGCAGGTGGCGGTGGCGGCGTCCCAGAGCCGTACCGTCTGGTCGTCGCAGCCGGTGGCGATGGTCTCGCCGTCGGGACTGAACGCGACGGTGCGCACGCGCCCCCGGTGCGGGGTGAGCGTGGCGAAGTGCCGGCCGGTACGGCGGTACCAGAGGCGTACCGTGTCGTCGTCGTTCGCGGTGGCGAGGGCGTCGCCGTCGGGGCTGAACGCGACCGCCCACACGTGGTCGGTGTCCACGTTGAGTTCGCGCTCGTCGGCGCCCGTGTCGGTGTTCCACAGGTGCACGCCGCCGTCGCCGCTGGGCGTGGCCACGAGCGGCTCCTCGGGGCAGAACACCACCGACAGCAGCCGGTCGGCCGGGCTGGCGAGCTGCCGCAGCAGGCGGCCCGTGCGCGGCTCCCAGAGCCGGATCACGCCGTCGTTGCCGCAGGCGGCCAGCACCTCGCCGTCGTCGCGGAAGGACAGCGCGGTGACGCGGCGGCCGTGCCCGCGCAGCGTGTGCTGGAGCTGCCCGCTGCGGACGTCCCACAGCCGGGTCGTGCCGTCGTTGCTGCTGGTGGCCACCTGGTTCTGGTCCGGCCGCCAGACCACCGGCCAGACCGAGCCGCGGTGCCGGGTCAGCTCGTGCCGCACCTGCCCGTCGTCGGTGTCCCAGAGCTGGATCGCGCCGTCGCTGGCGGCGGTGGCGAGCAGGCTCCCGTCGCCGTTGAACCGGACGCTGTAGATCGCGCCGCGCTGTCGCCCGAGCACCCGTACCGGACGGCCCGTCTCGGTCTCCCACAGCCGCAGCGCGCCGTGCGTGTCGCCGGTGGCCATCAGCGTGCCGTCGGGGTGGATGTCGAGGGCGTACACGTCGGCCTCGTGGCCGCGCGGCGCGCGCAGCAGCTCGCCGTCGATGGCCCGGCGGATCCAGATCCGGCCGTGCTGCCCGACGGCGGCCAGCAGCCGGCCGTCCGGCGAGTGCACGACCCGGTAGACCACCTCCGGCTCCTGCACCTCGAACGCCAGCTTGCCGGTGGGGATGTCCCAGCCGCGAACCGTGCCGGCGCTGTCGGCCACCACGACCCGCCGCCCGTCCGGGCTGAACGAGGTGCCCCAGATCGGCGCGGAGTGGCCGGGCCACTCGTGGCGCAGGCGGGCGCCGCGGGTGTCGTACAGCCGCACCACGCCCGCGGCGTCGCCGACCACCAGGCGGCCCCGGCGGCCGTCGGTGAGCAGCGGCCACACCCAGCCGGCGAAGACGTCCTCGATGACGTGCCGCACGTCGCCGTGGTCGGCGTCCCACAGCCGTACGGTGAGGTCGGCCGAGCCGGTGACGAGCTGGTGGGAGGCGGCGTCGTAGCGGACCGCGTACACCCGGGACCGGTGTCCCTGGAGCGTGCGCACCGGCAGCCCGGTGGCGGTGTCGCAGAGCAGCACACCACCGTCGTCGCTGCCGACCGCGAGGACCGCGCCGTCCGGGCTGTACGCCACCGGCACCGGCAGCCGGCCCACCTCGAAGCCGTAGCCGACGCCCACGGCGGGCGGGGCCAGGCCCGGCGCGACCGGCCGGCCCGGCGCGACGACGGCGCCGCGCAGTTCCGGGGCGCGCAGCAGCGCCGGGTCGGCGCTGACGTCGATCAACGCGGTGCGGTGCCAGCTGCTGCCGGCGACGCGCGCGCCGCGCAGGTCGGTACGGAACAGGCGCGCGCCGGCCATCTCCGCGTCGCGCAGGTCCGCCCCGGCGAGGCGGGCCTGGTCGAGGCGGGCGCCGCGCAGCCGGGCGTGTTCCAGCCGCGCCTCGGTCAGGTTGGTGGCGACCAGCCGCGCGTCGGTCAGGTCGGCGCCGGTCAGGTCGGCCCCGGCGAGTTCGCGGTGCGACAGGTCCTCGCCGCGCAGCACCGCGCCGCGCAGGTCGGCCCGGTCGGGCAGGCGCAGCCGGGCGGACAGCCGCAGCGCGTTGGCGCGCAGCGTCTCGCCCGCGGACTCGTCGCCGAGCACCCGCGCGGTCCACGCGGTGCAGCGCGCCGGGTCGGCGAGGTCGCCGAGGAACTCCACCGCCAGCGCGGACAGCGACCGTACCGCCAGCGCGGACGGTTCCTCGCCCCTGTTGATCTGCTCGGCCACCCCCTCGGCCACCAGCCACTCCATCACCGAGGTGTGGATGAACCCGAACAGCCCGTCGTCGGTGCGGACCAGCAGGCTGCCCGCGCCGACCGCGTGCGCCGCCTGCGGGCCGGACAGCCGGGAGTCGGCCCGCCCGGCGAGCTGGCCGGTGGACTCGGCCAGTTCGGCCAGGCGAAGGTACGCCTCGCCGCTCTCCCAGAGCTGGAACGCCAGCCGGCTCACCGCCTGCCACAGCTCGGGGCGGCGCAGGCTCACCGGCGCGCCCGGGATGCCCTGGGTTCGGCGTTCCTCGAAGTCCAGCCAGGACTCCAGGATCTCCCGGTACAGCGCGGCGGCGCTGAACGTGCCGCCCGCCCCGGCGACGGCCGCGAGCCGCCCCTCGTCGAGGTTGGCGATGAAGCCGAGCATGCGCGGGTTGCGGGAGAGCCCGAGCAGGTCCTTCACGCCGGCGAGCAGGTCCATCCGCTCGCGGGCGGCCCGCTCGTCGCCGCCGTACCGGTTGCGCAGGAACGCCTCGATCTGCCCGGGGGTGAAGTCCTCCACCGCGAGTACGCGCCGGTGCGGCAGCAGGCCGACCCGCTCGCCGAGCGCGGTCAGCACCTGCGAGTTGGTCTTGAAGTGCTGGGTACGGCTGCTCACCACGATCTTCGCGTTGCCCTCGGCGGCCTGCAGCAACGTCTCCAGGTGGTCGGCCGCCCGGTCGTACGTCACCCGGGCCACCAGCTCGTCGAACCCGTCGAACAGCAGCACGATGCGGCCCTGGCGCAGCATGTAGCGGAACGCCTTGAGGTCGATCACCTGCTCGCCGTGGTTCGCCAGGTGCGCGGCGACCAGGCCGTCCACGGAGTGCGCCTTGTCCAGCGCGCGCAGCTCCACCAGGATCGGGATCAGGTCCGGTGCGGCGGTGGGCAGCCGCCGGGCCACCTCCCGCAACGCGAACGTCTTGCCCCGGCCGAAGTCGCCGAGCACCAGCACGAAGCGGCCGTCCGGCGCGGAGACGGTCTCCAGCAGCTCGTCCACCACGTCGTCGCGGACGCGTTGGTCGGCGCCGACGAGGTGGCGGTAGCGCTGCGGCACGTACTGCCCGGGCGGGTAGAGCCGGTCGGCCTGGAGCCGGGCGGTCTGCGCGGCGACGTACTCGCGCAGGTCGAGCAGGCCCTGGAACTCGGTCAGGTGCAGCACGCGTACGCCACGGCGCTGCGCCTCCTCGGCCAGCCCGCGCGGCACCCGGTCGCCGTCGTAGACCAGCTCCGAGGCGATGTCCGGGTCGGTGGCGTGCACCCGCCGGGCGAAGACGTCCACGTCGGCGGCGGTGGGGGTGCCGACGTGCGCGCCGACGCGCTGCTGGCGGACCACCCCGTCGGAGCGGTAGCTGATGTACAGGTGCGGCGGGTCGGTGTCGACGCGGCGCACCACCACCCGGTCGTAGCGGGCCTCGCAGACCTCGGCGAGCCGGTCCAGCAGCCGCTGCACCGGGGCGACCGGCGCGGCGGCCGCCGCCACGCCCTGGGTGGCCCCCTCGACGGCGACCGGGCGGCGCGGGTCGGGCACCTGCGCCGGTCCGGACGCGCCGAAGGTGGCCTCCGCGTGCGGCCAGGACACGGCGGTCGCCGTGCCGCCGTCGAGCCGGTCGTCGCGGCCGAGCACCCAGCGGGTCATCCCGTCCACGCCCAGCCGCAGCACCTGCGCCCGGCCGTCGCGGGGCGCGGCGGCCAGCGGCACCACCGGGTCCACCCGGGCCGACGGTGCGGCGTCGGCCAGCAGCAGGTTGAGCATCGGGCCGACCAGCCGGTTGACCGAGCCGCGGTCGCGCAGGGACATCGGGTCCGGCGGCACCTCGTCGGCGTACGGGCTGCGCGCCCCCGGGGCGTGCGCCATCGCGCCCAGCCGCAGCCAGCCGGACTGCTGGTAGTGGCGCAGCCGCTGGGCGAACCAGCTGGACTGCGCCTCGCCGAGGAAGCCGTACCGGTCCTCCTCGCGGTGGGTGATGGCGATGGTGGAGTTCAGCCCGGCCACCACCACCCGCAGGTCCGGTACCGGGAACAGCGTCCAGGGCTGCTCGCTGTCGAAGATCCGGTCGTCGAGGCCCTGGTAGAGGTCGTCGAACAGGCGCGCGTAGTGCCGCCACTTCGGCCAGTACGGCGGCTGCGGGTCGACGTCGTCGGCCTCGCAGGTGGCGAAGTACGCGCGGCAGGCGGCCATCGTCACGTCGCGCGGGCCGGGCACCACGACCAGCCGGTGCGGTTCCAGCCCGAGCAGCACCCGCAGGCCGGTGAGGAAGCTCAGCGCGTCGGAGAACTCGCGCGGGCTGCCCGACTCGGTGAGGTTGCCGGCGACGACGAGCAGGTCCGGCCGGGGCACGCCGTCGTTCATCAGCAGCGTGAGGTCGCCCATCAGGTGTTCCTGCACCTCGCCCGGGGTGACCGGCGCGCCGGGGGTGATCACGCCCCGGCCGAAGCGCGGCCCGGCGACCTGGAGCACGGTGACGGTGTCCCGGGCGGTCGGTGGCGCCACCGCGGCCGGTGGGAACGGCGGCGGGTTGATCGGGGTGCGCCGGGCGCGGCGGGGCGCGGGCGCTCCGGCGGCGGGCGCGGCGAGCACCCCGTGCGGGTCGGCCGGGTGGTGCGGGAAGGCCGGCTGCCGCATCGGCTTGGCCCGGCCGTCGAGCGCCTCCCGGATGCGGTCGAGCACCCGGTTGCGGGCCTGCACCGGGTCGTCCACGCCGACCAGGTCCACATAGGTGATGGTGGCGAGCAGGCCGTCGATCGGGCAGTCCTCGACGCGTACCGTGACGAGCTTGTTGCCGGTGCCGTCCGGGTCGGCGCGCAGCGCGGCCTGCCATTCCAGCTTGCCGTACGTCGAGTGCAGGTAGCGCTCGGACAGCACCGCCACCACCACCTCGGCCTCACGGACACCGCGGTCCATGAAGTCGATGAAGTTGGTGCCTGCCACGAAGTCCCACGCCTGCAACAGCGTGCGATAGCCGGCCGCCTCGAACTCCCACGCCAGCCACGTGGCCCAGCGTTCGTCCGCGGGCGAGTAGCTGATGAAGAAATCGATGGGGCGGTCGGACCGGGTGGGGTGCGCGCCTACAACCACATGGTCATTATGGCCACCGACGGTCAACAGATCGACACCCTCGGCAGCTCGGATCGCGCCCGCGTCGGGCTCCTCCGGCCGCGCCGGCGTGTGCGAGGATCATCCCTCGTGGAGACCCCCGGCGATCCGCCGAACGCCGTGCCCGACCGTTCCCGCTGGGGCCGCCTGCACGTGCTGGACCGGATCGCGATCGGGCTCGCGGTGCTCGGGGTGGTGTGCGTGCTCACCGGGCTGCTGCCCCGCGCCGACGCCGAGGGCACGATGCGGCGGATCGTCCCGATCCTGATCTTCCTCGGCACGGTGGTGGTGCTGGCCGAGCTGACCGCTGTGGCCGGTGTGTTCGACGCGCTGGCGACCCGGGTGGCGGTGACCGCGCGGGGCAGCTTCCGGGCCCTGTTCTGGCTCTGCGTCGGTTTCGCCTCGATCACCACGATCGCGCTCAACCTGGACACCACGGCGGTCCTGCTCACGCCGGTGATGATCGCGCTGGCCCGGGCGCTGAACGTGCCGCCGACGCCGCTGGCGATGACCACCGTGTGGCTGGCCAACACGGCCAGCCTGCTGCTGCCGGTGTCGAACCTGACGAACATCCTGGCCAGCGACCGGGTCGACCTGAACCCGGTGCCGTGGGCGGCCCGGATGTGGTGGCCGCAGCTGGTCGCCGTCGCGGTGACCGCGCTGCTGCTGTGGTGGTGGTACTGGCGTCCGGCGCGCGCCGGGGCCGACCCGTTCGTCCCGCCGCCGCCGTACGTGCCGCCGGACCGGGTGCTCTACCGCACCGCGCTCGCCGCCTGCCTGCTGTTCGTCGCCGGGATCCTCGCCGGGGTGGAGATCGGCGTCGCCTCCGGGGTGGCCGCGGCGATCCTGGTCGCGGGCTTCGCGGTGCGGGCCCGGCACCGGCTGCGGCTCGCGCTGGTGCCGTGGCGGCTGCTGGTGTTCGTGACCGGGCTGTTCCTGGTGGTGCAGACCATCGGCCGGTACGGCCTGGACACGGTGATGGGCACGCTCATCGGCGCCGACCCGGGCGCGGAGGGGGCACTGCGGGCGGGCGCGGTCGGCGCGCTGTTCAGCAACGTGGTCAACAACCTGCCCGCGTACCTGGCCGGCGAGGCGGTGATCGCGGCCGACCGGCACACCCAGTTGCTGGCGCTGCTGATCGGCACGAACGTCGGCCCGCTGGCCACGCCGTGGGCGTCGCTGGCCACACTGATCTGGTACGAGCGCTGCCGGGCCGCCGGGGTGGCCGTGCCGCTGGGCCGGTTCGTGGCCACCAGCGCCGCGCTCGCCGTGCTCGCCACCACCGCCACAGTCACGGCGCTTCTTGTCGGACCCGGCGCCTAGCATCGCGACCATGAGCAGCACGCCCGAGATCGTCCGCCGCTACTTCGCGCTCGCCGGCCAGGCCGACACGGAGCCCTACCTCGCGCTGTTCGCCGACGACGCGGTGGTCGAGGACGAGGGACGCACCCACCGCGGGATCGACGAGATCCGCGCCTGGCGCAGCGGCACGCCGCTGGTGTCGTACGAGATCACCGACGTCGAGCAGACCCCGGCCGGGACGGTGGTGACCGCCACGATCAGCGGTGACTTCCCCGGCAGCCCGTTCGCCGGGCTGCGGTTCCGGTTCGAGGAGTACGACGACACGCGCATCCGCCGGCTGCGCATCGCCCCCTGAGCCGGGGCGGGAAAACCGCTTCGGCGTGGTTCCGGCCGCTGGCTACCGTGGCCCGCATGACCGCCGCGCCGACGCTGCACTTCTGCACCGACCCGGGCGAGTTCCTCGCCGCCGCCGAGGCGTACCTGGCCGCCGATCCGGTGGTCAACACCGTCGTCGCGACCGTCGCGCGCCGGATGGCGGCCCGCCGCGCCGAGGGCGTCGCGCTGCCCGAGGACGACTGGTGGCTCGTGGTCCGGGACGCCTCCGGGGCGGTGGTGGGCGCCGCGATGCGTGCCGCGCCGTTCCCGCCTCGACCGCCGTTCCTGCTGCCCATGCCACCGGAGGCCGCCGTGGCGCTGGCCCGGGAGTGGCACCGGCGCGGCGAGCGGGTGCGCGCGGTGAACGGCGCGCTGCCCGCCGTGCGCGCCTGCGCCGACGAGGTGGCCCGCCTCGACGGCCGGCGGGTCGAGGTCGCCCAGCACACCCGGCTGCACCTGCTCGGCCACCTGACGCCGCCCGCACCGGTGCCCGGCGCCCTGCGGGCGGCCACCGCGCACGACGTCGACCTGGTCGCCGCGTGGTTCGGCGCGTTCATGGCCGACGCCGACGAGCAGGCGGGCCGCCCGCGCGGGACGAGCGCCCACGAGGCGCCCGACCACGCCGAACTGCTGCGCCGGATCCGGGACGGGCGGGTCTGGTTCTGGACCGACGGGTCGGGTGCTCCGGTACACCTGACGGCCGCCAACCCGACGTCGTTCGGCGTGGCCCGCGTCGGACCGGTCTACACGCCACCCGAGCAGCGCGGACGCGGCTGGGCCGGAAACGCGGTCGCCGAGGTGTGCCGGCTGCTCACCGCCGAGGGGGCGCGGGTGTGCCTGTTCACCGACCAGGCCAACCCGGTGTCGAACCGGCTCTACGCCCGGCTCGGCTTCCGCCCGGTGGTCGACATGGCCAACCTGACTCTGGGCGACTGAGACGAGTCCGCGGCTCCGGTCAGCCGGCGAGGCCGAGCGCGGCCAGCCGGTGCGGGTCGGCGATCACGTCCACGGCGGCGATCCGGCCGCCGGTGACGGTGAACGCCATCACCGACAGCGGGCGGTCGCCGGCGGTCACCAGCACCCCGGCGGCGCCGTTGACGAGCACCGGCCGGGCGTGCGGGAACAGCCGGCCGAACGTGGTGGCCTGCGCCGCCACAGTCGCCGCGCCGGTCAGCACGACCGTGTGGCGGGCGTGGGCGCTCCCGGCGTCGGAGCGCAGCACCACGTCCGGGTGCAGCACGGCGATCAGCGCGTCGAGGTCGCCGTCGCGGGCGGCGGCGAGGAAGGCGTCGACCACCGCTCGCTGCCGGGTCAGGTCGGGATCGGGCGTGGGCGCCTGCCCGCGTACCCGGCGGCGGGCCCGGCTGGCGAGCTGCCGGGCCGCCGCCGGTGAGCGGTCGACGAGCGGGCCGATCTCGTCGAACGGCACGCCGAACATGTCGTGCAGCACGAACGCGAGCCGCTCGGCCGGGGTCAGCGTGTCCAGCACCACGAGCAGCGCCAGGCCCACCGAGTCGGCGAGCACCGCGGCCTGCGCCGGGTCGCCCGCGCCGGCGTCCACCACCGGGTCGGGCAGGCGTACGTCGAGCGGGTCCTCCCGGCGTGCGGCGCGGGACCGCAACGTGTTGAGGCTGACCCGGGCGACCACAGTGGTGAGCCAGGCGTCCAGGTTGTCCACCGAGGCCGCGTCGGCGCGGGACAACCGCAGCCAGGTCTCCTGCACCGCGTCCTCGGCGTCGGTGAGCGACCCGAGCAGCCGGTACGCCACCGCCCGCAGCCGCGGCCGCTCCCGCTCGAACCGCTCCGCCAGCCCGGTGTCCATCACCTGAGCCTCCCCTCCCGCACACCGTCTCGACCCGCCGGGGAGCGCCGACGTGACCGGACGTGACGACGCTCACACCTGTCACACCGGCGGGCCGGCCCGGGTCGACGTGACAGCACCGACAACGGGAGGACGACGATGAACGCACCCATTCTGGTCACCGGCGGCACCGGCACGATCGGCCGGCACGTCGTACCGCTGCTGCGCGCCGCCGGGCACCCGGTGCGCGTGCTCAGCCGGCGCGGCGGGCGACCCGGCGACGGCGTCACCCACGTGACCGCCGACCTGCTCACCGGCGCGGACCTCGACCACGCCCTGCGCGGGGTGTCCACGGTGCTGCACCTGGCCGGCGGCGCGAAGGGCGACGACCGCGCCGCCGCCAACCTGGCCCGGGCGGCGCGCCGGGCCGCTGTGACGCATCTGGTGCACATCTCGGTGACCGGCGCCGACCGGGTGCCGCTGGCCTGGACGCGGTCCAAGCTCGACGCCGAACGCGCGGTGGCGGACTCCGGCGTGCCCTGGACGGTGCTGCGTGCCGCGCAGGTGCACGACCTGGTGCTGTCCATGCTGGCGGCGATGACGAGGCTGCCGGTGGTGCCGGTGCCGGGCGGGCTGCGGTTGCAGCCGGTCGACGCGGCCGAGGTGGCGGCCCGGCTGGCCGAACTGACGCTGGGCGCACCGGCCGGGCTGGTCCCGGACCTGGCCGGGCCTGATACGTACGGCATCGGCGATCTGCTGACCGGATACCTGGCGGCCACCGGGAAGCGCCGGGCGCGGCTTCCGGTGCGCATCCCCGGGCGGGCCGGCCGGGCATACCGGGACGGCGCGAACCTGGCCCGGCCGGGTGCCGCGAGGGGTGTGCGGACCTGGGCCGGCTTCCTGGCCGACCGACTGCCGTCGCGGCCGGTCGCCTGACCCGCCGCGGCGGCCCTCGCCGCCGGTCAGGCGCCGGCGCGCGCCGTCGGGTGGAACTGCTCGAACATGACCTCGTAACCGTCCGGGTCGAGCCCGTAGAAGATCCGTGCCCAGCCCACGTCCTCCGGCTCCAGCGTCACCGGCAGCCCTTCGCCGCGCCACAGCGTGTACGTGGCGTCCAGGTCCGCGGTGGGCACGGTGAGTACGACACCGAGCCCCGGCGGCCCGGCCTTGACCTCGCGCTCCCGCTCCGCGTCGTGGTGCCCGTGGCGGTGCAGGTCGGACAGGATCAGCCAGGTGTGGCCGAACGTGAGGTAGCGCAGGTTCGGCTGATCCACGTTCGGGATCTCCTTGAAGCCGAGTCGCAGGTAGAGCCGGTGGGAACGGTCCAGGTCACGGACCCGGAGCCCGAGCTTGAGCTGTCTGGCGGCCATCCGGCCGAGGCTAGCGGACCCCGCTCACCAGCCGACCGAGCCGAGGCCGACCGGGGTGAGGCGGCGCACCTGCGGCTCGATCCACTGTGCCGCGGTGACCAGTTTGACCAGCCGGTCGATGGTCTCCGGCGGCCCGGCCACGAAGCTGCGCCGGTCGGCCGGGCAGCCGTACCGGTCGTCGAACGTGCCGCCGTCGAGCGCGCGTACCGCCATGCCGGCCTCGACGGCGAGCAGCATCCCGGCGGGCAGGTCGACCGCCTCGGGACGGTAGCCGACGATGCCGTCGATGTCGCCGCGGGCCAGCATCACCCAGGACAGCAGCGGCGCCCACAGTTGCAGCACCCGGCGCGCGCTGGTGTCCAGCACCACCTTCAGCGCCCGGGCGGTGCTGTCGTCCCGGCGTACCTCGTGCCCCTGGGTCCAGGCCAGCACGGGCGCGGACGGCACCGGGCGGCGCGCGGCCCGCAGCGGCCGCGCGGCCGGGCCGGACGCGTGCACGAACGCGCCCCGGCCGCGCACCGCCGACCAGGTGCGGCCCGCGACCGGGTCGTGCACCACGCCGAGCACCGGCGAGCCGCTGTCGCACAGGGCGATCCCGACGACGTACGCGGGCAGCCCGATCGCCACGTTGTTGGTGCCGTCGAGCGGGTCGACGAGCCACGCCCAGGTGGTGTCCGGGGCGTACTCGCCGCCCTCCTCGGCGATCACGCCGTGCTCCGGCCAGCGGGCCCGGATCCGGTCGACGATCAGCCGCTCGGCGGCCAGGTCGAGGTCGGTCACCAGGTCACCGGTGTCGTTCTTGGCCCGGGCGTGCACCTCTCCCCGGGTGCCCCGGCGCAGCAGGCGGCCCGCCGCCTGGGCGGCCTCCACCGCGAAGCGGTGCGCGTCGCGCAGGTCGGGCCCGCCTCTGCTCGGCTCCACGTCCATGGCTCCTCCAGCCAGTCAGCCCCGTGCCACCAGTCGCGCGATCTCCCGCGCCATCCGCGCGGTCTCCGCCGCGTCGCAGCGGTCCCGGCGTACCCGGTGGCTGCGCCCGTCCACCGCGCCGAGGCTCAGGTCGCACGCGCCGGGAGTGGTCCGGCCGAGCGCCACAGTCACCGCCGGCTCACCGGCGTCCACCTCCGAGGTGTGGAAACCGCCGGCGCGCAGCGCGTACGAGTCGCCGGCGGAGTGCGTCTCCACCGCCGCGGTCATCGCGGTGACCAGCCGGTCGGTGGCGGCCATCTCGTCCACCTCGCCGAGGCTGTGCACCTCGTAGATCCGCCAGGACGGGTCGGCCGGCGCGTCGTCGACCTCGATCAGCTCGTTGCGGACGGTGCCGTGCAGCACGTGGCTGAGCAGATCCCAGCTGTGCGAGTGCATCGTGGAGGTGGTCGGGCGCACCGGCGGCGGGTCGGCCGGCCAGGCGTGCACGCAGATGCCGTCCGGGCCGTCGCGTTCCACTGGCAGGCAGGTGAAGCCGAGCGGGTGCCGGACCGCTCGCAGCGGCCGCCGCCCGTCGGCCACGTCGCCGAGCACGTCCAGCACCCAGCCGCGCAGCATCTCCGGCCGGGTGCCCCGGTCGATCTCCCGTTCGAGGTCGGCGTAACTGGTCATGAGTAGGGGTTCCTCGCCTGGACGGCCTTGCCGATGATGTCGGCGACCTCGCGGTCGCCGAAGGACCGGGGCAGCGTCAGGCCGAGGGCGGTGAACAACCGCCGTACCTGCTCGACCGACGGCTCGTCGTCGAGCTTGACCTGGGCCGCCGCCTCGATCGGCACGCGCCGGCTCTGCCGGCGGCTGTAGTCCAGCTCGATGTTGAATCGGTTGTAGTAGACCTCGCCGCGGTCGATGCGCAGCGCGGGCGTCTGCGGGTTCTCCTGCGTGATGACGACGCAGGAGGAGGAGAGGTCGTAGCGGAACGTGGTCATCTGCGCGGAGAGCCGGACGTCGACGGTGAGCAGGCCGGAGCGTTGCAGGTGCCAGCAGGCGGCCAGCACCGTCGCGTACGACTCCTTGCGGGTGCGGTCGACGGTCCACGGCTCGCCCGGCGCGTCCGGGTCGAGGCTGCGCCGGAAACGCGCGTACCGCTCGCAGACCTCCTCGTCGGTCGGGTCGATGATCTCGATCGCGACGGTGAGCGTGGCGTTGCGCCGCCGGGCGTGTTCCAGGCAGTCGGGCAGCGTGACCGCGCGCAGGAAGGTGCCGGTGCCGCCCTTGAAGCTCCACTGGTCGGTGTGCCGCCGCGCCTCGGCGAGCGCCTGCCCGACCTCGCTGCCGTGCAGCACGCGCACCATGGAGACACTGTCGATGGCCTCGCGGGCCCGGTTCAGCGCGCCCTCCGGCCCGGTGATCTCCTGCATCTGCGGCACCAGGTCGGTCAGCCGGTCACGGGTGTCCGAGATGACCTGGCGGATCTCCCGCTCGGTGGTGCGCCGGCGCAGCCGGTCCCGCAGCATCGCCTGCGCGAGCAGGCCCAGGACCAGCAGGATCGCGCTGTTGACGACCTCCTGGTCGACCGCGTTGGTGAGGCCGAGCACGGACACCGTGAGCGCCAGGACGAGGCCGATGAACGCGTCGAGATTGGTCACGACCCAGGCGAGCAGGCGCGTCATGACATCCCCCGGTCGACGACGGAACCTCCATGATAGCCCGCTGTCAATGTCGCCATCACGCCCTGTTCCGCGGCGGTGGCGGTGCGCCGTGCCGGCGGGCGGCGCAGATCAGCGAACCGCCGAGCCCCGGCGCGGCGCGGGCCAGCCGCCGCGAGGCCACCCAACGGCCGCCCGGCAGCCGCCAGCCGACCTCGTTGGACCGCAGCGCCACCGGGGTGAACCCGGCCCGGCGCAGCGTCCGGCGCAGCAGCGAGGCGGTGAACGGGCGGATGTGCAGCCAGAGGTACGGGTGCAGCGGGTCGACCTGCCGCGGCGCGCGGCCGGCGAGGAACGCCAGCCGGTCCTGCACCGGCGCCAGGTTCGGGGTGGTGAGCACCAGCAGGCCGTCCACGGCCAGCACCCGGTGACACTCCCGCAGCAGCGTCAGCGGGTCGTAGACGTGCTCGATCAGCTCCCCGGCGAGCAGCCCGGCGAAGCTGCCGGCCCGGAACGGCAGCCCGCGGGTGGCGTCCAGCCGGACCGGCAGCGCCCGCCCGCCGGCCGCCGCGCGGGCGGTGCGCAGCGCCGTCTCGGCCATGTCCGCGAGCACCACCGGGCCGGGCAGCGCGGCCGGGTCGAGCATGCCGCGCGGCCCGCAGCCCAGTTCCAGCACCGGCCCGCGCCGGGTCACCCCCTCGGCCATCAGCCGGGCCGCGACCGCGCGGCGCACCCGGTGGTACGGGTCGTCGACGTACCCGTCGACCTCGGCGCCGTCGTGGTAGCGGTGATGGTTGGCGTGCCTGCCGTGCGCCTGCGCGCGGTGCGACGACGTCCCGGTCGGCGGCTCGGCCATCACCCCTCCACAGCGGACGCCGGCCCCTTCGGCGGCGTCCGCTCCAAGCCTCGCACCGGTCACGCCCGGCGGCGCGCATCCGGTCCGTGATGCGCGCGCCCGGTACGTCAGATCGCCCGCGCCCAGTCCAGCCGGGTGCTGTCGTCGTACTCGTCGCCGGGGATCCACCACTGCTCGCCGAAGCCACTGGTGGACACGATGATGTTGCCGCCGTCGGGGTACTCGTTCTCCGGCGGGATCGAGAGCGCGGCGCAGTAGCGGCCGTCCGGGGAGAACACCGGCGACAGGTAGAACCGGGGCTCGTCGGTGAGCTTCTTCAGCCCGGTGCCCCCGATCCGCACGGACGCCAGCGAGTGGTTGCTGGACTCCAGGTCGGGATACCAGCGGTCGGTGCGGAACACCACGCGCCCGGAGTCGGGCGTGAAGACCGGCGAGCCGAACAGTTCACCCGGCGTGCCGGGCGTGTAGAGCCGCCGCGCCGTGCCGGTCGCCAGTTCGAGCACACGCAGTTGCGGACCCTCCGAACGGCTGCGCCACCGCAGGACGATCATGGAGCCGTCCCGGGACCAGTCCGGGTCGGCCATGGAGTGACCCTGGACCAGCACGCGGGTGCCGCCGGTCGCCACGTCGACAGCGATCAGCCGGTCGTTGTTCTCCCCGGTGACCAGGGCGATCTCCGAACCGTCCGGCGACCAGGTCGGCGCGCCGTAGCGGACACCGAACGGGTCGGCGAGCAGCGTGCGCTTCTGGCCGGTGATCCGGTCGTACACCGCCACGAACGGCTCGAGCGTGCCGTCGCCCGAGCGGGCCGTGTTGACCCAGGCCACGTACCGGCCGTCCGGCGACGCCTTCGCGTGGTCCCCGTTGGGCAGCAGCTCTCGCGGCGTGGTCCGGCCCGGGTCGACCTGGAGCACACCCCAGCCGACGCTGACCAGCCACGACCCGTTCACCGCGTCGGCGGCGGACACCGGTGCGGCGGACGCGGCGGAGGGCGCGGCGGCCAGCCCGGTCGCGGCGGCCAGGCCGGTCAGCGCCGCGGTGCGCAGCAGGGCACGACGATTCATTGCGGTCATTCGACAACCCCCGTGATAGACGTGGCCCCCACCCTCGCGAGTGGATCGACGCACCGGAATCGGGCGAGTGGCCGCTTCACGTTCGGCTGCTCGTCCATCACCGCCGGTGAGCCCGGAGCGGCCCGGTACGCTCGCCCCGATGACCTCCGACGCGCTGCGCCGCGCCCTCACCGAACCGGGCGACCCGCCGCTGCTCCCGCTGCCCGGCGTGGCGGTCGAGCTGCTGGACGCCCTGGCCGCCCCGCCGCGCCTGGGCGCGCACCTGCGGCTCGTGCACGACGTCGCCTGGCACCTGACCGCCGCGTTCGCCGACCGGTTCGCCGCGGTGCCGTTCGACAGGCAGGCGGTGCTGTTCGGCGCCGCGGTGCACGACCTCGGCAAGGTCGAGCATCCCGGCGAGCTGACCGGTCCCGGATCGGCGCACGAGGAGGCGGGCTACCAGTTGCTGCTGCGCTTCGGCGTACCGGAGGAGCGGGCCCGCTTCGCGGTCACCCACGCCGCCTGGCACTCCCCCGGCGTGCAGTTGGAGGACCTGCTGGTCAGCCTCGCCGACAAGGTCTGGAAGGGCCGTCGGGTCACCGACCTGGAGCAGCTCGTGGTCGACCGGCTCGCCGGCATCACCGGCCAGGAGCGCTGGCAGACGTTCCTGGACCTCGACGACGTGCTCGCCGAGCTGGCCGCCGGCGCGGACCGGCGGCTGGCGTTCCAGGCCGAGCATCCGGTGTACGGCTGACGCCACGCCCGATCCGGCTCCGGTGCGACGATGAGTCCGGCGCCGGCGGGCGGTCTTCCCGGTGTCGGTGTTCTCCGATCTCCGGGAGGAAGCATGAGCACGAGCGAGGCGCGCGGCCGGGTGCGGGCGTCCATCACCGTCTCCCTGGACGGCTACGTCACCGGTCCCGACGACCACGCGGGCCAGGGGCTGGGCGTCGGCGGCGAGCGGCTGCACTACTGGGTGATGGGCGGCCCCTGGACGTACGACACGCAGCGCGAACCCGGCGCCGGCATGGCGGACGAGGACCGCGCGTACTTCGACGAACTGCTGGCGGGCACCGGCGCCGGGCTGTGCGGCCGGGGCATGTACGACAGCGCGGGCGCCTGGGGCGGCCGGCACCCGTTCCAGGGGACCCTTGTCGTGCTCACCCACCGCACCGCCGACCAGCCCGACCCGAGCACCGGCTTCCTGCTGGTCGACGGGTTCGACGAGGCGCTGGCCGCAGCGAGGCGGGCGGCCGGCGACGGCGCCGTGGCCATCGGCGGCGGCGCCGACGTCATCCGGCAGGCACTCGCGGCCGGCGTCGTGGACGAGCTGGGCATCAGCACCGCACCGGTCGTCCTCGGCCGGGGCAAGCGGCTGTTCGAGGGTTTCGACCGGGACATCGACCTGGAGATCCGCGCCGTGCACCACTCACGCTACGCCGTCCACGTCCGGTACGCCGTCGGCCGCCGTTCGAGAGGCACCGCCTGACGTCAGCGGCGTTCAGCCGGTGACGGCCTCCCACGCCTGCTCGGTGGCGTCCCGCGTCCGCTCGGCGGACCGGCCGTCGCGGGCGGTGACGGTCACGACGAGCGTGTCCGCCCGGCGCCAGCAGGTGATCGACCCGTCGGCGCCACTGTGGCAGGTGGTCTCGGCGCCGGGCGCGGCCGTGCCGCCGCCGAGGCGCGACTGCAACGCCCGCCCCACAGCGGTGATGCCGACCGGATTGCCGTAGTAGGCCTCGAGGGTCAGCGGCGGCGGGATCGCCTCGCCGTACCCGTTGATCACCACGGCGAGCCCGGGTGGGCCGTCAACCAGCGGCGGGAGTTTGTCGCGCCCGGTGTCCTGACGGGGCAGGCCGGCCAGCTCGGCCGGAGCGGTGAGCCGGTCGAGCTCCAGCGGGCCGGACCGGGCCGGATCCGGCTCGTCCCGCCCACAGCCGGCCGAACCGATCGAGACGGCGACGGCCAGGGCACTGGCAGCCAGTCGGGCAGCGCGACGGGGATGTCCGGTCACGAGATCCTCCCTCACCGTGGGGCGGCTGTGTAGCGTCGGTATCTCCAGGTCGCAAGCGGCGCGAACATGAGCAGGATGCCGATAATCCATCCTATCGACATCCAAACCGGATGCTCGGCGGCGAATCCGTTCGGCGGTGCCGTGCCGGCCCCACCGGCCGCCTCTCGGACGGCCTGCGTCACCGCACTCACCGGGTTCCAAGTCGCTATCCCCCGAAGCCCGGAGGGCAGTTGGTCGATCGGCACGAATGCGCTCGACAGGAACGTGGCCGGAAAGAGCCAGATGAGGCTCGCGCTCTGCGCCACCTCGGCGTTGCGCACCGCCAGGCCGAGCGTGGCGGTGACCCAGGTCAGCGCGTACCCGAAGCCCAGAACCAGCGCGCCACCGGTAAGCAGTCCGGCCGCGTCGCCGGCCGGCCGCCATCCCACTGCGAGTCCCGCGCCTGCGCAGACCAGGACCACGAGCACCATGCTGAGCAGATCCCCGGCCGTGCGCCCGACCAGGACCGCGGCACCCGCCATCGGCAGCGACCGGAAACGATCCACGATACCGCGTCGCACGTCGTCCGCGAGGCCGATGGCGGTGATCGCGGAGACCCACACCGCGCTCTGCACGATGACGCCCGGCATCAGGTACGCGCGGTAGTCCGACCCGGGCACCGTGATGGCATCCCCGAAGACGTACGCGAAGAGCACGACGAACAGCACCGGCTGGATCGTGGTGAAGACCAACAGGTCAGGCACCCGGCGGATGCGGATGGCGTTGCGCCAGGTCAGGATCGCGCTGTCGGTGAGCGCCCCGCGCAGGGTCGTCATCGGTGTCCGCCTTCCTCTGCCGCAGTCAGGGCCAGGAAGACGTCGTCTAGACTGGGCCGCTCCGTGCCCAGTTCCAGCGGCTCCACACCGTGCGCACGGAGGTCACCCGCCAGCCCGATCATCGCGACGGTGGCGTCGGCCACCGGCACGGAGAGCCGGCACCCGTCCGGGCTCCGGTCCGGCTCCCGCAGGCCGTGTGCCGCCAGCAGACGCGCCGCGCGGTCAGCGTCCCGCCGGTCCACTGTCACCGCCAAACGATCGCCGCCGAGGCATTTCTTGAGATCCTCGGGCGTGCCCTCGGTCACCAGGCGGCCGCCGGCGAGGATCGCGATGCGATCGGCGAGCCGGTCCGCTTCGTCCAGGTACTGCGTGGTGAGCAGCACGGTCACCCCGTCCTCGGCGAGCCCTCTGACGATGTCCCACAGGGCCCGGCGGCCGGCCGGGTCCACTCCCGTCGTCGGCTCGTCCAGGATCAGCACGTCGGGACGCCCGATCAGCGCACAGGCCAGATCGAGGCGTCGACGCATCCCGCCGGAATAACCTCGGGCCGGGCGGTCCGCGGCGCTGTCGAGCCCCAGCCGCCGGATCAACGATGCGGCTCGGCTGCGCGTGGTGCGGCGGTCGAGCTGGTAGAGACGGCCCACCATGGTCAGGTTCTCCAGACCGGTGAGGTACTCGTCGACTGCGGCGAACTGACCGGAGAGGCCGATCCGGCGCCGGACCTGGGCGGGCGCGGCCACCACGTCGACGCCGCAGATCCGGGCGCTTCCGGCGTCCGGTGGCTGCAACGTCGACAGGATGCGGACCAGCGTCGTCTTGCCGGCCCCGTTCGGGCCGAGGACCGCCACGATGCTGCCGCGCGGGACCGCCAGGCTGAGGCCGTCCAGAGCAGGCGTGCTGCCGTACGACTTGTGCAGGTCGCGCACGTCGATGGCCGGCTCAGTCATCGGCCGGCTCCCCGACGAGACGGCGGGCCACGTCGACGGGCGCGGCGGCGAGGTAGCGGGACAACACCCGTCGCGCGGCCCGGCGGTCCTCGGCCGGCACCGCTTCCGCCGACGGGTGCCGGCCGGGCGAAGCGGCGTACTCGGTGGCGAGCAGCGACGAGACGACGGCGTGGTGGAAGCGCCCGTCGAGGTAGAAGTAGTCGCGGAGCACCCCTTCCACCGTCAGCCCCAACGCCGCCACCGTCTCGATCATCATGCGGTCGAAGGTGGCGGTGACCAGCTCCACGCGGTGGGCGTTCAGGGTACGGAAGAGGTAGCCGAACAACAGGGCGAACGCCTCCCGGCCGGCGTCGGCACCCCAGCGCTCCGGATCGCCCACCACGTGCTCGATCGTGTAGCCGCCGGTGACGCCGGCACGTCGCCACGACAGCGCGCCGATCGGGTCGCCGTGCGCATGCTCCACGACGAGAGTGGTCTGCCGGGTCCCCCCGATCACCTCCCGGGCCTGTGACGGCGTCAGGAACCGCGGCCCTCGCGACGAGTGCACCACGGTCTCCGCGGCCAGCCAGCGCGCCACCAGTGCCACGTCGTCGTCATCCAGGGCGCGTAACCGGACCGACGTCCCACCGAGCATGCTCATCGGGGCGCCCCGGACACCGTCATCGCGTGCTTGATCCTGCTGTACTCGTCCAGGGCGTAGATGGACAGCTCCTTGCCGTGACCGGAGACGCCGAAACCTCCGTGTGGCATCTCCGAGGCGAACCGCAGGTGCGTGTTGATCCAAACGCAACCGAACTCGAGCCGCCGGACGAGCTCCATCGCCGTACCGTGATCGCGGGTCCAGACGCTTGCCGCGAGACCCTGTTCCACCCCGTTGGCCAGGTCCAGCGCCGTCTCCAGGTCGTCGAAGGGCTGGACGGTGACGACCGGGCCGAAGGTCTCCTCCTGCACCAGGCGGTCATGCTGTCGCACGCCGGACACCACTGTCGGTTCGAAGAAGTAGCCGGTCTCGCCGATCCGCCGGCCACCGGTGTGGATCCGGGCGCCCGGTGTCAGAGCGAACAGCAGGGAGGTCAGCCGGTCGAGCTGAGCGGCGTTGTGCAACGGGCCGAGGTCGCAGTCGTCGCCGGGCGGGCCCACCCGCAGCGACTCCGCGCGTTTCACCAGCGCCGCCACGAACTCGTCGTGCCGCTCGGCGGCCACGATCACCCGGGCCGCCGCCACGCAGTCCTGGCCGGCGTTGCCGAAACCGGACGTGGCGACCGCGTCCACGGCCTCGGTCAGGTCCGCGTCGGCCAGCACCACCACCGGCGCGTTGCCCCCGAGTTCGAGGTGTATCCGTTTCAGTCTGTCGCCAGCGGCCGCCGCGACTTCACGACCGGCGCGGGTGCTTCCGGTGAGCGACACCATGGCGACGTCCGGGTGGACCGCCAGCAGTCGCCCCGTTTCGGCGTCTCCGCAGACGACGTTGACCACGCCAGGCGGCAGATGCGCGTCGGCGAGCTCGGCCAACCGCAGGGCCGTGACCGGGGTGGACGGGGCCGGCTTCAGCACCACGCAGTTCCCGGCGGCCAGAGCCGGGGCGAGCTTCCACACGGCGGTCAGCAGTGGGAAGTTCCAGGGCAGGATCTGCGCAGACACCCCCACCGGTTCCCTGCGCACGAGCGAGGTGAGGCCGGCTTCGTACTCCCCGGCGGCCGGCGCCAGTGCGAGGCGAGCCGCCCCGGCGAAGAAACGAAGATGGTCCACGGCCGGCGCGATCTCGTCGGCGGCGACCAGGCGGGCCGACTTCCCGGTCATGGCAGCCTCCGCCTCCGCGAGAGCGGTGGTTTGCCCCGCCACGGCGTCAGCCAGCGCCAGCAGCGCCGCCGCTCGGCGTGCGGGCGGTTGCCACCGCCAGTGCCCGAACGCCGACGTGGCGGCGCGCACCGCCTCGTCCACGTCCGCAGCGTCGGAGCGGGGTGCAAGGTACGCGGCCCGGCCGGTCGACGGGTCGTTCACCGTGTCCCACCGTCCCGACCGGGGCGGCACGGCCGCGCCAGCGATGTGGTTGTCGTATCGCGGTGGGTGATGGTGCTCCGGTGTGCCGGACATGCGCCCCCCTGGTCTGCCGCGGTTCATGTGGGGGCGAAGCTACCGCTCGCCGCGACGCGTTCCGTAGTGGCTGGCCGGTAGCGGCCAGCGGCGTTGACCAGCCGGCGCGGACGTTCCTACGTTCGGCGCACAGTCCGTATGACGAGCCGGGAGTGGGGCTGATTCACCGTGCCGCAGAACGAGCGCGAACCGACCGCCGACAGCGCGAAGGCCGTTCCGGAGTTCGGCGGCCGGCGTCTGCTGCTGGTCAGCAGCGGCGCGGTGGCGGTGATGCACCTGCCGTTCTGGCTCAACTGGATCAGCACCAACTATCCGGATCTGCAGATCCAGGCGGTCGTCACACCGAGCGCCCAGCGCTTCGTCAGTCAGGACGCGCTCACCCTGCTGACCGGACGCCGGGCCCACCTCGACCGGTGGCCGGCGCAGACCGACACTGGCGCACTGCACGCGCAGTGGGTGGAGTGGGCCGACTGCGCCCTGGTCTACCCCGCGACGCTGAATTACCTCGGTCGACTCGCCTCAGGGCTGGGCGACAGCCCGAGTCTGCTCGCCCTCCAGTGCGCTGCCACGATCCCCATCGTGGTGGCGCCGTCCCTGCCCCCCGGTGCCACCGACAATCCAATCGTGCAGGGGAACCTGCGACGGCTGGCCACCCGGCCGAACCTCGTGGTCGCACCCACGCAGCCGGCCCGGAGCGCGACCACCGGCCGGCGCGACGCCGCGGGCGCGGTGCCGGTCTGGTCAGCGATCGTCCTCCTTGAGCGCTGCCGCCGGGCGCTGGCCGGAACCGGCGACGAGCAGGTGACACCACACCGCACGACCCAGCCTATCCGCAGCGCCTGAGGGGGACGCCGATGTTTGAGCTCAAACAGGTCTACTGCTTCGCCGACCAGGTCTTCTTCGACGACGTGAGCAACTGGCGGGACGGACCGGGGTTCGATACGGCGGCGGGATTCCGGGTCGACGCACGTCAGGTGCCGGACGGGTGGACGCGTGTCGAGCGCGGCATCTGGACGGTGCTACGTCCCGATCGGACGGAGGGTCCGGAGCAGGGGTGGAAGATCCACGCCGCTGCCACGCCGCAGAACGCGGACGAGGTGATCTCCCGGGTGTGGGACTACTGCACGGCGCGTGACATCCGGTTCAAGTACCTGCGGAACCCGAACGTGCTGGTCGCGCTGAATGCCAAGTACGCGCCACGCTCGGCCAGCGGCAAGGCCGTGACGATCTACCCCGTCGACGAGGCGGCGCTACGCCTGATCCTCGAGGAGCTCGATCCGCTGCTCGCCGGGCTCTCCGGCCCGTACATCCTCAGCGACCTTCGCTACGGCGCCGGCCCGCTGTACGTCCGCTACGGCGGCTTCCGCCGCATGGAGTGCCTCGACGACGCCGGTCAGCTCGTGCCCGCGATCCGGGACCCCGACGGGACGCTCGTGCCGGACGTCCGGCGGCCCGTCTTCGCGCCACCCTCGTGGGCGACCCTGCCGGAGTTCCTGCGGCCACACCTCGCAGCGCGTACCGCGGGCAGCGGCGGTGAGCTGCCGTACCGGGTGGAGCGGACCCTGCACTTCTCCAACGCCGGGGGCGTCTACCAGGCCGTCCGCACCACCGACGGCAAGCGGGTGGTGCTCAAGGAGGCGCGGCCGTACGCCGGTTTCGACGAGCACCGGCAGGACTCGGTGGCCCGCATGCGGCGGGAACGATGGGCGTTGGAAAAGCTTGCCGGTGTTCCCGGCGTGCCGGAGGTGTACGGCTCTGTCGAGGCCGGCGGCCACCACTTCCTGGTCCAGGAGTTCCTGGATGCTCAGTCGTTGCACGTCTGGCTGGGCTGCAACCACCCGTGGGTGGTACTGGCCGACCCGACCCCTGACGACTTCGCCGCCTTCACCAAGCGGGCGCTGGCCATCGCCGAACGGATCGAACGGCTCCTGGCCGCCGTCCACGAGCGCGGGGTCGTCTTCGGGGACCTGCACCTGGGCAACGTGATGGTGCACGCGGACGACTCGGTCTCCCTCATCGACTTCGAGCTCGCCTTCGATGCCGCGCAGGCCGACTGGCGGCCGGGGCTCGGGGCTACCGGCTTCACCAGCCGGGACCGCAGCGGCGCCGACCTGGACCGGTACGCGCTGGCCGCCGTCCGCCTCGGCATGTTCATGACCTTGAATCGTGTCGTCGCTCTCGACCCCGACAAGGTGGTCCAGTACGCCCACGAGGCAGAGCGGCACTTCCCGCTCCCGGCCGGCTGGGCGGACGAGATCATCGCGGAGCTGCGCCCACCCGGCGCGAAGGTCCACAAGCCGTGTGGCGACGAGCCGCTCGCGGTCGACCTAGACGCGTCCCTCCCGGACTGGTCCGCTGCCACCCGGTCGATGGCACGGGCCATCATGGCCTCGGCCACCCCGGACCGGGAGGACCGGCTGTTTCCCGGCGACACCCGGCAGTTCTCGGTCGGCGGGCTGAACCTCGCCTACGGCGCGGCGGGAGTGCTGTGGGCCCTGTCGGCGACCGGGCAGGGGCGGTGGCCCGGTCACGAGGAGTGGTTGCTGTCGGCGGTACGACGGCAGACGGGCATGCGACCGGGCTTCTACGACGGGGCAGCCGGTGTGGCGTACGCCCTGCACCACCTGGGGCACGAGGAGGCCGCGTACGACCTGGTGGCACGCTGGGGTGGCGGGCCGGGCGCCGTGCTGCCGATGGACCTCTTCTCGGGGTACGCCGGCGTCGGGCTCAACCTCCTGCATCTCGGCCGAGCGGCCGGGGAGTCGAGCTGGCGGACCGACGCACTCGCCATCGGCGACCGCCTGGCCGACGCGGTCCGGTCCGGTAACCCGAATCTTCCCCGGGGCGAGCGGCGCCCGCCCCGCACTCCGGTGGAGGCGGGCCTGATGCGCGGCTGGTCGGGCGTGGCCCTGTTCCTGCTGCGTCTGTATGAGGAGACCGGTGACCGCGGCTTGCTGGACGCGGCGGTGACCGCGGTGCACCGAGACCTCGACAGGTGCACGACAACCGCCGACGGATCCCTCCAGGTCGAGGAGGTCGGGGTCCGGACGCTGGGGTACCTCGAGGTGGGCAGCGCCGGCATCGCCCTGGTCGCGGACGAGCTGCTGGAACACCGCGACGACGAACGGGTGCGGGCGAGTCTGCCCGCCCTGCTGAGTGCCTGTGCCCGGGGCTTCGTCATCCAGGTCGACCTGTTCCGGGGACGGATAGGGCTCGGCGCGACGCTCGCCCGGATCGCTGGCAGGCACGGCATCACCGACGTGGAGTCCGCTGTGGACCGGCATCTGCGCCGGCTCTCCTGGCACGCCATCGCCTACCGCGGTGAGCTCGCTTTCCCCGGGGACCTCGACTTCCGGCTGTCGATGGACCTCGCGACCGGCACCGCGGGTGTGCTCCTGGGTACCGCCGCGGCGACCGGGCGCACCCCGGACTTCCTGCCGTTCCTCTCACCTCGCCCTTGATCGCCCCCCGGGGGGGCACCGCGCCGGTACGCCGCCGTCCGCACCAGACGGCCGTCTCACGAGGACAAATCCGGCGCCGTCCGGGACACGGCCCTACAATGGTCGTGCCCCGGACGCCCACCCCCGGCTGAACCGAGAGGGACCACCCGTGACCAGGAGGCCACGATGATCGCCGGTCTCTTCGGCCTCGCCCTGCTGGACAGCCTCAATCCGTCGGCGCTCGCCGTCACGGTCTATCTGCTGCTCTCGACGAGACCGCCCGGGGCCCGCGTGCTCGTCTACGTGGGTGCCATCTACGCCTCGTACCTCGCCCTCGGCGTGCTGCTGTTCCTCGGCGCGGATTCGTTCCTCGACCGGGCGGGTGGATACCTCGCCAGTGACGCGGGCTACGTGCTGCAGGGTGTGGTCGGCGTGGCGCTGCTGCTCTATAGCTGGCTGGCCGGCCGTCGCCGAGGCGGCGAGCGGCTGACGCCCCGCCGGCCCCGATCCCACTCCTACGCCGCGATCGCGTTGCTCGGTGTGATCGTGACCGTCGCGGAGTTCGGCACCGCGCTGCCCTACCTCGGCGCGATCGGCATCCTGGTCGGCGCGGACACGTCCATCCCGCAGGCGATCGTGCTGCTGGCCGCCTACAACGCGGTGATGGTGTTGCCGCCGCTGCTGGTGCTCGCGGCCTACCAGGCACTGGGTAACCGGATCCGGCAACGGCTCGAGTCCGCTGGCACATGGCTGATGCGGCAGGCCGCTGAACTCTGGCTGTCGGTACTCAGTGCGGCAGGGGCACTGCTGGTCCTTAGCTGCGTGCATCACTTCGAGCTGTGGAAGAAGATCGGCTGAGTCAGTCGGCGCGGATCTCGTCGAGCGTCCGGTGCGGTGACCCGGTGCGGTCCGGATCCGCCAGCCGTGCCGCGACGAACCGCTCAATCGTGTTCACCGAGCGAAAGTCGGCCAGGTCGAGAGCGTCCTCGGCCAGCGGGACGGACCATCGGTCACCCAGCCAGGCCACCACGACATAGACGGCCAGGCTGTCCAGGATTCCGGTTGCCACCAGGTCTTCGTCGAAGGAGAGTTCGTTGGCCGGCACGCCGGGCAAGAACTCGGCCAGCAGGAAGTCGCGGATCTCGTCGTGGCGGCTCACGGCGTCGCTCCAAGATGGACGCGGGCGGTGGCGATCCGGTCCGGCTTGCCGCTGCCGGTGCGTGGCAGGGGTGTGGTGACCAGGTGGAACCTGCTCGGGACTGAGGTGCGGGCGAGCTGGCCGGCGCAGTGCCGCCGCAGAGCCATCTCACCGGCCGGGGCGCCGCCGGCGGTGCGTACCACGGCGTGCAGGCGCTTGCCCGCCACCGGGTCGTCGAGGGCGACGACCACCGCCTCGGCTACCCCCGGACACTCCAGCAGGACCCGCTCCACCGCCTGCAGGTTCACCTGGACGCCCCGCACCTTGACGTGGAAGTCGATCCGGCCCTGCAGATGCAGCGCGCCGTCGGTGCAGCGCCGGACCACGTCGCCGGTGCGGAAGAACGGCTCGTGGGGAACGCCGGCCACCGGGACCGCGAACCGCTCGGAGGTACGCGCGGCGTCCAGGTAGCCGCTCGTCTGGAAGGGGGTACGCACCCACAGCTCACCGGAGCCAGGGCCGTCGACGGGCCTTCCGTGGTCGTCGGCCAGCAGCCATTCGACGCCGGGCACCGGTTCGCCCAGTGGCACCGGATCCGGGGCCGGCCGGCCGGGAGGTATCTGGTAGACGAAGGCATCGTTGATCTCGGTACAGCCGTACACGCTGCTGATCGCGGCCCGCGGTAGGAGACGAGGCAGTTCGGCGAGGAGCCGGGCCGGTGCCGCATCGCCGCTGTAGAGCACGTGCCGCACCGACGGCAACGGCAACCGAGGCCGGGCGGCCACGAGGAGCTGGTAGAACATCGGCACGGCCTGGACTATCTCGGGCCGTTCCCGGGCGAGCAGATCGAGCAGCCGCCTTCCGTCGGTGGCGTCGTTCCGGGCGACGGGCACGACACAGCCGCCCCGGTGCAGGGTCGTCCATACATCGAGCAGGCTGAGGTCGAAGTTGAGCGGCGCGTAGCTGAGCACCCGGGTGCCGGGCCCGATCCCGAAACGTCCACCCGCCCATCCGGCGAACCGGTGGATCGCACGGCCGGAGACCGGCACCACCTTCGGCACGCCCGTGGACCCCGAGGTCGTCAGCAGGAAGGGGGTATCCGCCGGGACGGCTGCGGACGGGTCGGTGACCGGTTCGGCCGAGGGCACCACCGTCACCTCGTCACCGTCGGCGACGACCTGGTGCCGGCAGCCCGCCTGCCGCAGTAGCGCCGACAGTGTCTCGGCGGGCAGTTCCCCGGAGGGCAGCAGTACCGGCGCACCGATCCGGTGGCAGGCGAGGATGAGGGCGACGGTGTCGGGCGCGACCGGGGCCACCGCCGCGACAGGGTGGCCAGCCCGGATTCCGAGCATCGTCAGCCGGCGTCGGTGGCGGTCGACGAGACGGGTCAGGTCGGCGTAGGTCACGTCCTCGCCGAGCCAGCGCATTGCCGTCGAGGCGGGCGCGCGCTCGGCGTGCCCGGTGACCCGCTCGGCCAGGGTTCGGATGCCCGGTCCCGGAGTCATCGGCTGCCGTCCTTGACCGCGCGCCGGTTCCGGTGATGTCGTAACGCGAGATGCATTCCGAGCTGGAATCGGCTCCGCGCTCCAGTGGTGGCCATCAGAGCCTGGATCTCCCGGCGGACGGTCCGTTCCCCGATGCGCAGCGCCGCGGCGATGGCGGCGTCGGTCAGTCCGCGAGAGAGTCCCGCCATTATGGCCTCGCGGCGATCCCGGGGACCGCTGTCGCCGTCCGGGAGTGGATGGCTCGCCGCCCACATCCGCTCGAACGTACGGGTGAGTTCGTCCAGGGTGTCCGAGCCCCGCACGAGCACCGCCGAGCGCTCCGGACGCACCGTGTTGAGCGACACGATCGCCATCCTGCGGTCCACCATCACGATCGGAAGCGCTGCCGAGTCGACGGGCTGGATGCGGGCCTCGGTCGCCGGCAGCGCCTGCACCACCGGCGCCGCCGGGTCGGGCAGATGGATCAGCCGTTGGACGGTCTCCCCCTGGCCGCCCCGACACCTATCGACCAGATCGGGCGCGATCAGGCGCGTCACGCGGTAGGGCAGAGCGGCGCAGAACTCCCTCGTGCAGCCACGGACCGCCTCGGAGACAGAGCGGAGATAGAGCTGGCGGTCGACTCGGACGATGGTGGCTTCCGCAGACCCTGGCGCTGCATCGCTACCTCCAATTGAGGAGACAAGACGGCGCAGTTCATGCATAGCGAGCCCCCGCAGCGCTTAGGTGCACTTCAATTATTGCCGAGAGATTACCTGGCATGAATCTTCTTAGCAACCCCTCGCAGGACACTCGCAGGAAATCAATGCGATCGAATGACAATTGCGATTTCTCATTCCCCGTCAACATCCCGCCATGTGAACAATTCGGTCAATCCATCCTTGATCGCCCCGATCGGAGGGCCGCCATCTGCATGATGGCCGGATGCTGCCATCGGCTTGACGCTCACATTGAACCGACCATAACCTCTGACTCAGCCTCAACAAAGCTTTTCCGGTGCCACGAAGCTCGCTGCGCCAAGCGCCCGAGACAAGCCCATAGGCACCGAGTTAACGCATCTGATCGCTGGCCGATGCAGTCCGACGACTACGCGCGTCGCAATTGGCCAACGCTGTTTTCGGAGCACCATCCGGTGATTCCGTGAGCACGCACAGGGAAGGGGGTGAAGAAAATGGACCTGTCCAACGTTCTGGACCTTCAGGGCACCGAGGTGGTCGTCGAGCACGTCGACCTGCCGGCCAGCTTCGACAGCTCGACCTGCTGATCGCGGCGCACCACACCGCGCGACGTGGACCTCTCCGGTCCACGTCGCGCGGTACCCCATCGTTCGTACCCAGCCCAGCCCGGCCCTCCGGGAAGGAAGCCACCCATGACAGCGCAACAAGCACCGGCGGCCTACCGGGCGCTGACCGCGGGAGCGCCGGCCGTCCCCGTCGGCATCTTCGGCTCAGGGCTGTACGTACCCGAGCGGGTGGTCGGCAACTCCGAGATCGCCGACGGCCTGGACACTACCGAGGCGTGGATCGAAAGCCGGACGGGCATTCTGACCCGTCACTTCGCCGCCGCCACCGAGTCCACCTCCGACATGTGCCTGCGCGCCGTCCACAACGCCCTGGAGGGGGCACGGATCGACCCGGGCGAGGTGGACGCGGTCATCGTTTCCACCATCACCGCCGACCAGCCTCTGCCCTCCACGGCGGCGGCGGTCGCCGAAGCGCTCGGCGCTCACGCCGCCTGGCCGATCGACCTCACCCAGGCCGCCTGCGCGGGCGGGGTGCACGGCCTGGTGCTCGCCGCCCACCTCTTGCAGAACCCCGAAATCGGAACAGTGGTGGTGGCCGGCGCCGAGACGCTGTCCCGGATCACCGATCCGGCCGACCGCACCACCAGGGTCTTTTTCGGCGACGCCGCCGGCGCTGTGGTGCTACGCCGGACCAAGCCGGGTGGCGGTCTGCTCGCCTGGGACGCCGGCTACAAGCTCTCCTACCGCGTCGGCATCACCGCCGGCGGCAGCCGACGGCCTCTGACCCCGCAACGGGTGGCCGACGGCGAGCACTTCCTGCGGATGGACGGCCGGGCGGTCTGGCGGGAAGCCACCCAGGCTCTGCCCGCCAGCATCCGCAACGTCGCCCGGCGCGCGGGAGTCGCCCTCGACGATCTTGATCATGTGGTGCTGCACCAGGCCAACCTCAACATCATCCACGAAGTGATGGACCAGCTCGGCGTGCCCCGCGGCCGGGCCACGACCACTGTCGGCGACCTCGGCAACACCGGCTCCGCAACCGTCTTCACGGTGCTCCACCAGTTACTCACCTCCGGTCGGCTGCGCCCCGGCGACCTGGCCGTCGTATCGGCCATCGGCGCCGGGTTCGTCTGGGGATCGGTCTGCCTGCGCCACCATTGATCCGAAAGGTCTACACATGCGCGACGAACTCCGGGAGCTCTTCGTCTCCACCTACGATCTCGACCTGCCACCGGGCGATGTCGACCCCACCGAACCGCTGTTCGGCACCCGCTCACGGTTCGGCCTCGACTCGATGGACACCCTACGCTTCATCGCGCTGCTCAACGAGCGCTACGGCCTGGACATCGCCGCCACCAACACGGACACCTTCCGGACCATCGAGCGCATCGAGGCCGTTCTCGGACCCCGGCAGGCGACAACGGTACGGGAGGAGCGCTGATCGTGGAGGGCATGCTCGTCCGGCTCAGACCGGTCAGCGAGGACGACTACGGCCGGCTACCGACGTGGACCCGGCACTCGGCCGCCGGAGTACTGGTAGGCGGAGGACAGAGCGACGGGCTTGATGCCGCGGGATGGCGCTCGGCCATCGAGTCCGGCCACACCGAGTACGCCGCCATCGAGACCCGCATCGACGGCGAGACGATAGGGATGGTCTCCTGGCGGCCCCTGGCGCACGACCGCAGCTTCGCCGTCGGCGCGGTCGTGGGCGATGACCAGTGGTGGGACAGCGGAGCCGGCCTGGAGGGGGCGCTTCTGCTGGTCGACCACCTTTTCCAGCGGGAGCGGGCACACCGGCTGGAGCTGCTGGCGGCCTGTTACAACCGGCGCTCGGTGGCCTTTCTCGCCAAGGGGGATCTCGTCGTGGACGGCGTCCTGCGCGACTACCTTTACGTCGACGGCGGCTACCACGACGCCGTGATCTGCTCCATGAACCGCGAGGAGTACCTCGCTCCCCTCGACGGCTACCTGCCGTCGCTGCGGTTGATCTGCGACGCCGACGCCGACGCCGCGGCCGGCACGCTGCGCCGGTACCTCGCCGGTTCCGGCGGTGACCACCTGCGTGGTGTGCTCTCCGACTGGCGGATGCCGGAGGCCGCGCATGCCTGAGGAAGCGACCACTGCTGCCGCGGACCTGGTCGCCGATCTGGCGGCCACCGCGGAGAGACTCGCCGGCCTCGGAGCGGTCCCGGACCGGCTGCTCCAGACGCACGCCGGCCAGATCCCGCGCGACCTCGTGGCCCGCCTGAGCAGGCAGGTGGGCCGGCCGCCGCGGCACAGTGGCGCACTGCTGGTCCGTGGTCTGCTCGCTCCGCTGGCCGCGAAGTGCGGGCCGACGCCCGCCCACTGGTCCGCCGCGCCCACCGGCCCGATGGACCTCGCCCTGGTGCTGGTCGCCGCCGCGCTCGGCCAGGTGTTCGGCTGGGCGGGGCAGCAGGACGGGCGTCTGGTCCACAACATCGTGCCCAGCCAGGGCTACGAGAACCTGCAGGTCGGTGCCAGCAGCAGCGTGCCGTTGGAATGGCACACCGAGGACGCCTTCCATCCCGGCCGGGCCAGCCTGCTGATGCTCGCCTGCGTCCGCAATCCCGCCGGCGTCGGTACCCGGATCGCGTCGGTACGTGAGCTGGGACTGCCGCGCGAGGACCTGATCCGGCTCGGCCGACCGGTCGTGCGCATCTCCCCCGACGCGTCGTACCCGGCGACGGGGAGCGGGCCGGGTACGACGCGGCCCGGCGTACCGACAGTGTGGTGGGCGCCGGACGGCCCCTGCCTGCGTTACGACCCCGCCTACAGCACCCGCAGCCACGACGATCCCGCCTTCGAAGAGTCCTACCGGTCCCTGGCGGAGCGGCTGGAACAGAAGGCTCGTTCGGTGCCGATGGGCGCAGGCGATCTCGCACTGATCGACAACGATGTGGCGGTGCACGGGCGTGTGCCGTTCACACCGCGGTACGACGGCACGGACCGTTGGCTCAAGCGCATCATGGTGCGATTGCCCAGCCAGCGCCCGGAGGCCGAACGTCGCGAGGACGGCTACGGCCAGGTCGACATCGTCCTGCCGACGACAGCCGGAGCCGTCCGGTGAGCCCGACGACGCGGATCGGCCTGCCCGAGCACCCGGTGCCGGAGTTGAACGACCTCCTGCGCGCGCCGGCCGACGAGCAGTTTCCCGGGCTGCGCGGCGCCGGCCACCGCTTCGACGCCCCCGGCGGCACATTGGTCCACGCCGCCGTGGTGCGGGCGATGAGCAGGTATCTCGGCAGCCGGCACGTGGCCAACGACCACGGCCCCTTTCCGGCCAGCGCCTACTCCGACGTGATAGTCGAATGGGCCGCCGACCGTGTCCGGGCCCTCCTCGGGGCCGCCGGTGGACACATCCTGTTCGGCCCGAACATGACCACGCTCACCACTATGTTCAGCCGTGGGGTCGCCGGCGATCTGCGGCCGGGAGACGAGATCGTCTGCACCGAGCTCGATCACGAGGCCAACCACTGGCCGTGGCGTGCGGTGGCGGAGCGGACGGGCGCCCGGGTCCGCCTCGCGCGGTTGCACCCGGACGGCGCCCTGCCGGCGGAGGCGATCATCCGCGAACTGACCCCACGGACCCGGTGGGTGGCGATCAGCGGCGCCTCGAACGCACTCGCCACCGTGCCGGACGTGGCCGCGGTCTCCGCAGCCGCGCACCGGGTAGGCGCGCGTGTCTACGTCGACGGGGTGCAGCGGGTGGCGCACAGCCGGGTGGCTGTCGACGAGTGGGGAGTCGACGCCTTCGTCACGTCCGCCTACAAGTGGTACGGCCCGCACTGCGCGGCGCTGTGGCTCTCCGACCACCTGGACCCACTGCTGCCGGAGCAGGTGCCGTCCGCCGGGGACGCCCTGCCCGGCAGGCTGGACCTCGGCACCACCCAGTTCGAGGCGGTGCTCGGCACCGGCATCGCGGCCGAGGTGCTGTTGGGCTGGGACCGGACCGTCATCGCCGAGCGCGAGCACGCCCTCGCGGAGCGGATTCGCACGTGGCTGCGGGCGGACAGCCGATTCAGGGTGCTCGGGCCGGCCGGGGGAACCCTGATGCCGATCATCACTTTCCAGGTGGCCGGAATGGCTGCGACGGCAGTGGCGACCAGCCTCGCGGCGCGGGACGTCGCGGTCTGGGACGGCACGTTCTACTGCGGGCCGGCGTTCCAGGCGTTGTCGCCCGCGACGTCCGGCGCCGTCCGGGCGGGCGTCGCCGCCTACACGACCGACAACGACGTCACGGCGTTCCTCGACGCGCTGGTCGAGGTGACGCGGAAGAAGCGGGCCGGCTGACGCCGGCCGGCATCCGGTAGGCAGGAGGAGAACGGGTGGACCTCACAGCTCGCGTCGCAATGGTCACTGGCGGGTCGAGTGGGATCGGGCGAGCGGTCTGCCTGCGCCTGGCGCAGGCGGGCGCCCGGGTGGTGATCGGCTATCGCGGCAACCGCGACGGCGCCGACACCACCGCGCAGGCGATCCGGGACAAGGGATGGCCGGAGCCCGCGACGGTCCGTGTCGACGTCACCGATGCCGAGGACACCCAGCGAGTCTTCGGGCACGTGGTCCGGGCGAACGGCAAGCTGGACATCCTGGTCAACAACGCGGGGGTGGGCCAGCCCTCCGCAGTCGTGCCGATGAACCCGGTCGGCGAATGGGCGGCCAGCGTCGAGACCAACCTGCTGGGAACGCTGCACTGCATCAAGGCGAGCTCCCTGCACATGCTCGTGGCCCGCTCAGGCTCGATCGTGAACATCTCCTCGATCGCCGGCCGCGTCGGCATACCCGGTTTGAGCTCCTACTGTGCGAGCAAGGCCGGCATCGAGGGGATGACCCGGGCATTGAGCCGGGAGTTCGCCCCGTACGACGTCCGGGTCAATGCGGTGGCGCCCGGGTACACCGCCGACACGGGGATGGTCGACCGGATCGACGACAAGCGACTGAGGGAGTTCCTCGACCGGATCGCGATGAAGCGGCTCGCGGAGGCACACGAGGTGGCCAATGCAGTGGCCTTCCTGGCAAGTGACGAGGCGAGTTACATCACCGGGCACACGCTGGTGGTCGACGGAGGGCTGACCGCATGAACCGGGAGACGCCCGACGCGGTGCTGTTCAACCCCCAGGTGGTCGTCGAGCCCGGCGACCACCGGGACTTCTACGACGAGTTCCCCGAGGTGCACCGCCGGATGGCGGAGGCGTCGGACGTGCTCGGCGTCGACCTCGCGGCGCGCTTCTACGCGGAGGACCCGGCGGCCATCAACGACGGGACGGTCGTGCGCCCGGCCTCGGTCGCGATCGCGGTGGCGATCTGCGATGTGATCGGCCTGCGTAAACGACCGCCCCGGTACATGGCGGGCCTGAGTCTCGGTTCGATCGTGGCCGCGCACCTCGGCGGATTCATGTCGTTCCGGGACACCATCCGCATGGTGTCCACCATGCCCGCGGTTGAGGACCGGGTGGTGGCGGGGCGGCCGTTGGGCGTGGCGTTCTACTACAACGTCGACCTCGACCGGTTCCAGGCCGAGATGCGGGAGGTATCCACCGCCGAGTCGCCGCTGCTGACCTGCGCGATCACCGCCGACAACCAGATGATTGCCACCGGCGCGGTGGCCGGGCTGCAGGAGCTCAATCTGCGGGCCGCCTCGATCGGCGGCGTCGGCCTGGTGATCCCCTACGGACCGCCCGCGCACAGCCCGCTGCCGGTGCTGTACGACATCAAGGAAACCTTCGCCCGCGAATGGAGCTATCTGGATCCGACGTCGGATCCGCAGGTGCCGCAGCTATGCAATCACACCGGGGCGGTCATCGACCGACGCGAGGACCTGATGGCCGCCTTCGTCGAGCAGTACACGAGAACGGTCCGCTGGGACCTGGTGGTGCGACGGCTCGCGGACCTCGGCGTCAAGCGGGTGACGGTCGTCGGGCCCGGGCACTTCGTGTACCGGTCGATGCAGTTCGTCGACGTGTCGTACCAGGTGCAGACGGTGCTGACCTGCGCCGAACTCCGGAGCGCGGCCGAATGACCGAGGCGGTGCTGCTTCCCGGGCTCGCCCCCTCGAATCACCGCGCGGTGGGTGAGTTCATGGTGACCGATCCCTATGCCCGCCGCCGGGTGGCTCAGGCCGACGCGGTGCTGGGCCGGTCGCTGGTGGACGGTTTCCGGACGGCCGGGCCGGCCGGCAACGCTGACAGTCAGCTCGCGTTCATGGTCAACTGCATCGCGCTGGCCGATCGCGCCGATCAGGCCGGCATGTCCGCCCGGCTGGCCATCGGTCCGAGCTTCGGCCAGTTCGCTCTCGCCGCGCACCTGGGCGTGCTGCCGTTCGAGATCGCCGTCGAGCTCGTCATCGCCTTCTCCGACTGCGAGCGGGAGTACTTCCGAACCCGGCACACCGGCCTGGTGACCCGGTTCTTCTACCGGCTCGACACGACAGGTCTGGCAGTGGTGCGCCGTGAGTTGACCGTGCGCGGCGCCTGGAACGAGCTGTCCTGCGATCTCGACGCCGGCTTCGCCGCGCTGACCCTAGCCAGAGACGCGGTGCCTGCTCTGGACGCCGCGGTGCGAGCGATCGGCGGAATCCCCCTCTACAGCCTCTCGCCGCCCGTGCACAGCTCGGCCTTCGGTGAGCTCCGGGATCGGTGCGCCGAGGTCTGCCACGGTGTCGACTTCGCCGCGCCTCGCATGCCGGTTGTCTCCGACCACGACGGCACACTCGTCACGACCGGGCCAGGCGTACGTGAGCTCCTGCTGGCCGGGATCGTCCGCCCGGTGCGGTGGCCCGCCGCGATGGCCGCCCTGACCGGGGCCGGGGTGCGCATCGTCTGGGTTCCCGGACCGAGCAACCTGTTCGACCGGCTGGCGCGCACCGCCTTCGAGGTGCGCGCGGTCAACCCGGAGAACGCAGCAACAACGTGTGAGGCGATTGACTTTCGATAGGTTCCGCGCGATAGTCGATGCATGTTGATGGCGCAACGTGCGGTGACACCACTCCGCGCATTCCTGGTCCTGCTGTTCGCGATCCTGGTGCTGTTCCAGACCATGTCGCTGCCCGGGCAGTTCGCGCACATGGCGCGCGAGAACCCGGACATGGCGTACCTGCGGTGGCCCGCCACCGCGGTGACGATCTTCTGGGTGCTGTGCGTGCAGGTGGTGATCGTCTGCACCTGGCACCTGCTCACCCTGGTCAAGAACGACCGCATCTTCACCGAGGCGTCTCTGGGCTGGGTCGACGGGATCGTCTGGGCGGTCGCCGCCGCCTGGGTGGTGCTCGTCGGCGTATTCCTCTACGTGGGCTTCAACGCCGACGACCCGGGGCTGCCGCTGCTGCTGTTCCTGCTGGTCACCGGCGTCAGCGTGCTGGGGCTGCTGATGGTCGTCCTGCGCGCGCTGCTGCGCCAGGCCACCACGCTGCGCACCGACATGGAAGCGGTGATCTGATGCCGATCGTCGTGCGCATCGACGTCGAACTGGCCAAGCGCAAGATGAGCGTCGGCGAGTTCGCCGAGCGCGTGGGGCTCACCCCGGCGAACGTCGCCGTGCTCAAGAACGGCCGTGCCAAGGCCGTCCGGTTCAGCACGCTGGAGGCGATGTGCCGGGTGCTCGACTGCCAGCCCGGCGACCTGCTCGAATGGGTCGCCGACGAGGAGGAACGATGAGATACCTGGCCGCCGCCGTAGCCCTGCTCGCCGTCGCGCTCGGCGTCGCCGGCTTCGTGTACGGGGAGGCCGACGACTCCCCCGGCCTCCAGCTCCTGTCCGCGCTGCTCGTCATCGGCGCGGTCGCCATCGGCGTACGCGTCGCCCGGCGTACCCGATAGGGCCGGCGCCCCCTCGACGCCGGCCCTGTCGCTCAGCCCTTCACGCAGACGACCTGCTTGAGGTGGGCGACCACCTCGACCAGGTCCTCCTGCTGGGCCATCACCTCGGTGATGTCCTTGTACGCGCCGGGGATCTCGTCGACCACACCGGCGTCCTTGCGGCACTCCACCCCGGCGGTCTGCGCGGCCAGATCCGCCGTGCTGTACGTCCGCTTCGCCTGCCCCCGCGACATCCGCCGCCCGGCACCGTGCGACGCCGAGCAGTACGCGTCGAGGTTCCCCTTACCGCGCACGATGTACGAGCCGGTGCCCATCGAGCCGGGGATGATGCCCAGGTCCCCCTTCCCGGCCCGGATGGCGCCCTTGCGGGTCACCAGCACGTCCACCCCGTCGTAGGTCTCCTCCGCCACGTAGTTGTGGTGGCAGGAGATCGGCTCGTCGTAGCCGACGTGCAGGAACGCGTCCCGGACCACCTGGCAGAGCAGCGCGACCATGACCGCCCGGTTGCGCCGGGCGTACTCCTGCGCCCACCACAGGTCCCGCCGGTACGCCTCCATCTCCGGCGTGCCGGCGAGGAACACCGCGAGATCCCGGTCCGGCAGGCCGGTGTTGTGCGGCAGGCCGCGCGCCACCGCCATGTGCCGCTCGGCCAACTCCTTGCCGATGTTGCGGGAACCGGAGTGCAGCATCAGCCAGACCCGGCCGTCGTCCGCGCCGCCCTGCTCCAGGCAGACCTCGATGAAGTGGTTGCCGCCGCCGAGCGTGCCGAGCTGCCGCTGCGCCCGCGTCTGGAGCTGGGCCACCTTCCGGTCCAGCGTCGCGAACCGCCGCCAGAAGTCGTCCCAACCGGCCTGCTCCAGCCCTCGGACTCGGCGCGGGTCGACCGCGTCGTCACGCATCGCAAAACCGACCGGGATCGCCGCCTCGATCGCCGAACGCAGCGGCGCGAGGTCGTCGGGCAGGTCGGCGGCGGTCAGCGAGGTCCGCACCGCGGACATGCCGCAGCCGATGTCCACGCCGACCGCGGCCGGCGACACGGCCTGCCGCATCGCGATCACCGAGCCGACAGTGGCGCCCTTGCCGAAGTGCACGTCCGGCATCACCGCGACGCCCTGCACCCAGGGCAGCGCGCCGATGTTGCGCAGCTGCCGGGCCGCCTGCGCCTCGATCGCGTACGGGTCGGTCCAGACCCGGACCGGTGCCCGGGTACCGGCCAGCGGGGTGAAACCCATCGTCGTCTCCTTGCTCATGTCCGTCTGACGTAGGCCGTACGGGACTCGAACCCGTAGCCTCCCGGGTGAGAACCGGGTGAGCTGCCAATTGCTCCAACGGCCCTCCGGCGGCGTGACGCCGTCGGCGGATCCACCCCGGACACGGAGAACCGCCCGGCTCCGGTCTGGGGGCGGGCGGTTCGCGCGGATCGTCGCGCCGGCGCTAGACGCGCCACCACCCTGGTTGCCACTGCCGTCGCCGGCCCGTGCCCGATTCGGGCAGCAGGGCACCGGCGCGCGGCGCTTGCCGCTCGGCGCGGGTGCGGTTCTGCTGCGACACGGCAGGCTCCTCTGGTGGATCAGATCGACGTTGCCCGCTCACGGTACGGCCGCTCCCCATGGGCCGCAACACGAATTCGCAGTACGCGCTGCGCCGTTCGAGCTGGGGCGATTCCCCTGGCGAGGACTGGCGAGATGGACAGCGGTGCGAGGCCGTGACCCGATTCGGGCAGTCGAACGGCCCGAATGGCCGAGTTTCGATATCGCGGCCGCCGACTAACTTGATCCTTTCGCTGTCAACAATTGGGACCTGACAAGGAGCTTCGGCTTGGAGGCATCGGAAAACGAGCTGTCCATACCGGTTGACTACGTGCCCGGCGCTCGCGGTCATACAGTTCTCGCCGTTGGTCGCGACACGGACGGCCGTGACGCAATGGCGATGTGGCGCCTCAGTCCAACAGGGCGCGCCGGTGGAGCGTGGGTGGAACGGTTCGACGAGGTCGAACGCGAACCCGAGCGGTTGATCCGAGTCATGTCGATGCTGCAGGACCGATGTGTCGTCGACTGGGACAGTGAAACCATTGAGGGCGTCCTGGCGAGACTCGCCGAATTTCTGCCCGCCGAAACGCTCTCCGATCTCCGGGCCCACATCCTCGTCGTCCCTGAACTCCTGGCAGAGATCAGCGAGCACAGAGCCGCCTACTCCGCTGCGGTGGAACAGCAAAGGGCGCGCACCAAGTCCAAACTGGCACCTCTCGCGTGGCCCACCGAGGTACCGGACCGGCAGGAACTGATCGCCTGGGCCTCCCGCGCCCAGTCGACGGCGGCGTCGCCTGTCGCTGGCACAGCTCTGACGCTGACCGCTGCCGTCGCCAGAACCGCGCAACTGTGGCAAGACACCGAACAGGCCCGGTACCGCCGGACCTACTTGCGCTCGTTGGGAGAGCCCCAGCCGTTGCCGCCGCGATGGCTGGCTGAACTGCGTAAGGCCGTGGGCAGCTCATCCGTGGTGTCGGTGTAGGGGGCGACGTGTACGCAGTCATCGACCTTGAAACCACTGGCCTTCGGACGAGTTGGCATGACCGGATCGTCGAAGTGGCAGTCGTCCAGCTCGACGAGAACGGCCGCATCACTGACGAGTGGTGCAGCCTGATCAACCCCGACCGCGATCTCGGCCCGCAGGCCATTCACGGGATCTCGGCAGCAGAAGCACGACGCGCACCGCGCTTCGGTCAGGTGGCCGGACACCTCGCCACGATGCTGCGTGGTCGAGTCCTCGTCGCCCACAACTTTCATTTCGACGCCCCCTTTCTCGACGCCGAGTACGAACGAGCAGGGATCCGCACACCGATCCGACACACCACCGGTCTCTGCACGATGCAGTTGGCATCGCACTTCCTGCCCTCGGCCGGCCGCAGCCTGCACGACTGTTGCCACGCGGCTGGGCTGCCGGCACATCAGGCACATTCAGCGCTGCACGACGCCCGCGCCGCCGCTCAACTCCTGACTTACTACCTCGCGGCAGCCGGTAGTCCGCCGCCGTGGAATGCTGCTGTGGCGTCTGCCGTCCGAGCGCCCTGGCCGACGATCAATGCGCAGCCAGTGACGGCCGTCCTACGACGCGCCCCCGGCGAGCGTGAACAGCACTTTCTGGCCCGCCTTGTCGACCGGCTGCCACGGCTGCACGAGCCGCAAGGAGACGCCTACTTGGATATCCTCGACCAGGCGCTCCTTGACCGCCACATCTCCGCTACCGAGGCCGATGCGCTCGTGGCCACTGCGGATGCCCTCGAACTCGCCCGCGTCGACGTCCAGCATCTGCATCTGACCTACCTGGCAAGCCTTGCTCAGATCGCGCTCGAGGACGGCATTCTGACCCCGGCTGAGCGCCATGACCTGGATCTGGTGGCAGGGCTGCTCGGTCTCGAACGGTCTGACGTCGACAAGGCTCTCGCGGCAGCGCCAACTGTCGACCCCGGGCAGCGCCGGGGTGGCGAATGGCGGCTTCAACCTGGTGACGTCGTTGTTTTCACCGGCGCGATGGAGCCGCCGCGGGAAAAGTGGGAGGAGGAGGCCCGAACTGCAGGTCTCGATGTCGGCAGCAACGTCACCAAGAAGACACGTCTGCTAGTCGCCGCCGATCCGGACACCATGTCGGGGAAGGCCAAGAAGGCCCGCCAGTACGGCATTCCGATCGTCCACCCCACGGCCTATCAGAACATGCTGGCCGGGCTTAGCGCCCTTGCCGTGTAGGTCGCCCGCCTAGCAGCGCCCGCCCATCGGCTCGACGTCGCTCCCGGACGGACACCTCGATCTCGCATGGCGAGCCCGAGCGTCTGGGAGCGGCGGCGGCCTTGATTGAGCAGAGGTTGAGCCGCCTTGCCTCAGCCGGCGTGCGCCACCGGGTGGCGCCGCATCTCCTCCATGAACGGGTAGCGCGCGGTCAGCTCGGCCAGCGTGATGCCGACCCGCCACGCGGCGGCGACCTGCGCGACCTGGAGCAGGTCGGTGGCGTCGCCCCGGGCCTGGACGTCGCCGTCCACCCGCAGGTCGATCATGAAGTAGCGGGCCTGGGAGCCGAGGCTGACGCAGACCACGCCCCGGGCGGAGGTCATCTCGGCGCAGGTGAACCGGCTGCGCCCCTGCTCGGGCGCGGTCACCTCGCCGACGTCGAGCTGGTGCGCGGCGGCGGTCGCCACGAGCGCGGGGGCGAGACCGCCGGGCTCGACCAGGTCCGGGTAGAGGCGCACACCCAGTGCGGCCGACACGTCGCTCATGACTGACTCCCACTTCCTCGTGACAGAGACCAGCAGCGCGCAGGTTACGGGTGTGTTTCCGGCACGCACGGCCATCTTTTCCCGTGCGACCGTCCCGGGGCAATAGGAACGCCCTCATCGAACCCCTCCGAGGTAGGCTGCCGCCTCATGGCGCTGATCCGGTGTGACTTCTTCTCCGAGGCGCTCGGCATGGGCACGTCGATGACGGTGCTACTGCCCGATCGCGGCGCGGCCGGGATCGGCGTGCCGGGCGCGGCCGCCGACGGCGACCCGCCGGTGCTCTACCTGTTGCACGGCCTGACCGACGACGACACGGTGTGGACCCGGCGCACCTCGATTGAGCGGTACGTGGCGCCGCTGGGGCTGGCCGTGGTGATGCCGCAGGTGCAGCGCAGTTTCTACTGCGACGAGGCGAACGGCAACCGGTACTGGACGTTCCTCAGCGAGGAGCTGCCCGAGGTGTGCCGGTCGTTCTTCCGGCTGTCGGCCCGCCGGGAGGACACGTTCGTCGCGGGCCTGTCGATGGGCGGCTACGGGGCGGTGAAGTGGGCGCTGCGCCACCCGGACCGGTTCGCGGCGGCGGCCAGCCTGTCCGGGGCGCTGGACGTGACGCGCCGCCGCCACCATCCGACCCATCCGGTCGACCCGGCGGTGTGGCACACCGTCTGGGGTGACGGCCCGGTGCCCGCCGACGACGACACGGTGGGGCTGCTGGAGCGCTCCGGCGACGACCGGCCGGCGCTCTACGTCGCCTGCGGCACCGAGGACTTCCTGTACGAGGACAGCATGCGGTTCCTCGACGTGGCCCGGAAACGCGACGTGCCGGTCACCGTCGACTTCGGTCCGGGCGACCACGACTGGGCGTACTGGGACGCGCGGATCCAGGACGTCCTGGCCTGGCTGCCGCTGCGCACGCGCTGACCGGTGTGCGCGGGCGCTGAGTTGGCTCAGACGCCGACGGTGCCGTCGATCGCCTCGCGGATCAGGTCGGCGTGCCCGTTGTGGCGGGCGTACTCGTGCAGCATGTGCAGCATGACCAGGCGCAGCGAGACGTCCTCGCCCCAGCGGGCCTGGTGACCTGTCACGTCGAGCGACTCGGCCTCGCGCTCGATGCGCCGGGCGTGCTCGATCTCGCGCCGCCACGCCTCGAACGCCTCCGCCGCGTCGGCGTCGCGGGCGTCGTACGCCTGCTGGAAGTCGCCGCTGTCCGACCACACCAGCGGCACGTCCTCGGCGGCGATGACCCGGCGGAACCAGGTGCGCTCCACCTCCGCCATGTGCCGGACCAGGCCGAGCAGCGACAGCGTGGACGGCGGCGACGCCGGCCGGCGCAGCTGCTCGTCGGTCAGCCCCTCGCACTTGAGGGCCAGCGTCGCCCGGTGGAAGTCGAGGAAGGCGCGCAGCGACTCCCGCTCGCCGGCGAGCAGCGGCGGGCCGATCCGTTCGGTCTCCATGAGCGCCGAGCCTAGCCGCAATCGATCATGATGGAACGACCGCGTCACCGCAGCGACGAACCGGCCACCGGGAAGTCGAACCAGGTGTCCGGGTACGGCTCGTCAACGTACCGGTAGTGCCACCACTCCAGCGGATAGTTCTCGAAGCCCTGCGCGGACATCAGCCGGCGCAGCAGGTCCCGGTTGCTCCGGGCGGTGTCGCTGATCCGTGCGTCGGCGGTGTGGGCGCGCGGGTCGAAGCAGTCGAACCCGGTGCCCATGTCGATCGAGTCGTCGGCGAAGCGGCGGCCGGCCGGGTCGGTGCACGGCACGAGCGGCCGGCCGGGCGTGTACGCGGGCTGCGCGGCGGCGGAGACCGGGACCAGGGTCAGGTCGACGGTGCTGCCCCGGCTGTGCGCGGTGGGGGCGCCGATGTAGCCGTCGGCGAACAGCCGGTCCTTGGGTACGCCGGGGTAGAACTCCCCCTTCATCCGCTGCTCGGCGGGGAGTTTCGCCCAGGCGACGAAGTCGTCCGCCGCGCGCTGCGGGCGGTAGCAGTCGTACACCTTGAGGCTGTGCCCGCCGGCGAGCGCGGCGGTCTGCACCCGGTGCAGCGCCTGCGCGGCCGGGCGGGTGAGCAGGCAGCGCGGTTCGGCGTACCCGTCGATCGGGCGGCCGACGAAGTTGTGCGGGCCCGCGTACCGGATGTCGGTGCGGACGGTGGGGTCGACGGTGGTGAGGTCCACGAAGTCCGCCGGGGCGCGCGGGCCGGTCGGCGTGGGTGAAGGCGGCGCGGACGGCGACGGGGACGGCGCGGGCCGCTGGCAGGCGGCGGCGAGCAACGCGGCCGCGACGGCCAGGACCGCCGTCGCGCGTCTGCCGGTGCCCACCCGCCGTGTCTACCAGCCCGGGCGGGCCGGCATCGGCGGAACCGGTGGTCAGCCGCCCAGCACGGTACGGAGGAAGTCGACAGCGGCGGCGTCGTCGTCGATGCCGCCCGCCTCGTGGCCGTTGAACCGCCACACCGTCAGGTCCTTGTCGCCCCGGTACTCGTGGTAGGCGGCGTAGACGGTGGACGGCGGCGTGATCTCGTCCATCAGCGCGACGGAGAACCGGGCCGGCACCGTGGCGCGGCGGGCGAACGCGACGCCGTCGACGTAGCCGAGCGTGCGCAGCGCCTGCTCCTCGCGGTCCCGGTGCACGGCGAGGTAGTCGCGGATCTCCCGGTACGGCGTGGCGTCGGTGATCGTGATCGCGCGCGGGATGTCGCAGAGGAACGGCACGAGCGCCACCGCCGCGCGCACCCTCGGCGCCAGCGCGGCGGCGGCGAGCGCGGCGGCCCCGCCCTGGCTGTGACCGAGCACGGCGATCCGGTCCGGGTCGACCGCCGGCAGCTCGCAGGCGGCGTCCACGGCGCGGACCGCGTCGGTGAGGAAGCGCCGGTAGTAGTACCGGTTCGGGTCCTCGATGCCCCGGGTGGCCATGCCCGGCGCCTGCGGTCCGCCGGCGGCGACGTCGGGTGTGTCGCCGCGGCTCCACCCCGAGCCCTGCCCGCGCGTGTCCATCTGGAGGTGGGCGAAGCCGGCCGCGGACCAGAGCAGGTTCTCCAGCGCGTGGCCGCGCCCGCCGCCGTACCCGACGTACTGCACGATCGTGGGCAGCGGTCCGGCGGCGCCGCGCGGCACCCGCAGCCAGGCGCGGATCGGCTGTCCGGCGAAGCCGGGGAACGTCACGTCGAAGACGTCTACCCCGGTCAGCGGCGTCGGCAGCGGGGTCGCCGACACGGGGTCGCCGCACGAGCGCGCCTGTGCCAGAGTGTCAGCCCAGAAGGCGTCGAAGTCCGGAGGCTCGTGCAGGTCGCTGCGGTGGGTACGGAGTTCGGCCTCGGTCAGGTCGGTGAACACGCCTCGGATTCCTCGTCCTTCGTCGGGGGTGGACGGCGAGCCGTCGAAGATGGCGGGCGTATTTCCGGAAGGTTTCCGTAACTCGTGCGAACGCTAGGGCCGGTCCGGCCTGTCGTCAAGCCCTCGGCGTACGGCAAGATGTGCGTGGGGCGGGACGGTCTACCGGTCGGTTCCGGCAGCCGGCGAAGGGAACACGGGTGAGCGCGGACGACGAGCGCAGGGTGACCATCACCGCGATCGCACGGGAGGCCGGCGTCTCGGTCCCGACCGTGTCGCGCGTGCTCAACGGGCGTTCCGACGTCGCGCCGGACACCCGGGAACGGGTCGAGGAACTGCTGCGCCACCACGGCTACCGGCGCCGGGGCAGTCGTACGGTGCGCCGGGCGGACCTGGTCGACCTGGTCTTCAACGACCTGGACAGCCCGTGGGCGGTGGAGATCATCCGCGGCGTGGAGGACGTCAGCCACGCCGCCGGGGTTGGCACCGTCGTCTCGGCGATCCACCGCGAGTCCAGCTCCACCCGGCAGTGGCTGCACAACCTGCGCGCCCGCGCGTCCGACGGCGTGATCGTGGTGACCTCGCACCTGAGCCCGGCCGTGCAGGCCCAGCTGCGGCGCCTCAACGTGCCGGTGGTGGTGGTCGACCCGGCGGCCGGCGTGGCCGCCACTGACGTGCCGGCGATCGGCGCCACCAACTGGACCGGCGGCCTGGCCGCCACCGAGCACCTGCTCAAGCTCGGCCACCGCCGGATCGGTTTCGTGGCCGGCCCGCCGCACCTGCTGTGCAGCCGGGCCCGGCTGGACGGCTACCGGGCCGCGCTGGCCGCCGCCGGAGTCGCCGCCGACGACCGGCTGGTGCAGCCCGGCGACTTCTACCACGCGTCCGGCTTCACCGCCGGTGGCGCGCTGCTCGACCTCGACGACCCGCCGACGGCCATCTTCGCCGCCAGCGACCAGATGGCGTTCGGGGTGTACGAGGCGGTGCGCCGCCGCGGGCTGCGGGTCTGCGACGACGTGAGCGTGGTCGGCTTCGACGACCTGCCCGAGGCGCGGTGGGCGTCACCGCCGCTGACCACTGTGCGCCAGCCGCTGGTGGAGATGGGCCGGCTCGCCGCGCGCACCGTGCTGCGGCTGGCCCAGGGCGACGAAATCGACTCGCCCCGGGTCGAATTGGCCACCGAACTCGTCGTACGGGACAGCACCGCCGGGCCCGCCTGCCGCTGATCCGGGCCGCTCCTTTCAGTCCTGTTCCGGAATTTCCGGCTCCCGCAGGGCCGACCCGGTCGACATGGCGACGGCTGCGGCGTGGCGGCGACGCCGGGCCAGCAGCAGCGCTCCCCCGGCCGTCAGCACCGCGCCCACCGCCACAGTCACACCCGCGCCCGGCCGCGGCCCGGGTGCCGCCCCGCCGCCGGCCAGGCCGGCGTGCCCGGCCAGGGCCGAGGCCGCCCCGCCCGCCGGAGGCGCGGACCGGTCCAGCTCCCCCGGCTCGACCAGCCGTCCCACCGAGGCGTCGCGCGGCTGCGCGAACCCCCAGTCCAGCAGCGCCGCGCCCTGCTGCCAGCCCCGCTGCGTGGTCACCTCGGCGCCCAGCAGCGTGACCACCAGGCGCCGTCCGCCGCGCTCGGCCGCCCCGACGTACGTGTGCCGGGCCAGGTCGGTGAAGCCGGTCTTACCGCCGAGCGCGCCCGGATAGTGCTCCAGCAGCATGTTGTCGTTGGCGATGGCGAACGCCTTCGCCCGCTGCGCCGGCTGGGCCGGTATCTGCGCGGACCGGGTGGCGGCGTACCTGCGGAACGCCGGGTCGGCGAAGCACGCCCGCGCGATGAGCGCCAGGTCGTACGCGCTGGTGAACTGCCCCGGCCCGTCCAGCCCGGACGGGGTGACCGCGTGCGTCTGCCGGGCGCCGAGCCGGTGCGCCTCCTCGTTCATCGCCCGTATCCCGCCGGGCAGCCCGTCCGGGCCGCCGCCGAGCCGGGCGAGCGCGTTGGCCGCCTCGTTGCCGGAGCGCAGCAGCAGGCCGAGCCAGATCGTCTCGATCCGGTAGCGCCCGCCCTCGACCAGCCCGGCCGCCGAGCTGCCCGGCTCGACAGCCAGGTCCCCGGCGGTCACCGTGACCTCCCGGTTCGGGTCCAGCCGGGGCAGCATGGTGGCGGCAAGCAGCAGCTTCTGCACGCTCGCCGGTACGCCGTACTCGTGCGGGCCGCAGCCGCCGAGCACCGCGCCGCTGTCCAGGTCCGCGACCACCCAGGAGGTGGCGGTCACCGCCGGTGGCGCGCTCGACGCGGGCGGGACGACCAGCCCGGCGGTGTCCAGCGCCGCGCCGCCGACGGCCCGCGCGGCGCTGGAC